>DAOVAK010000135.1 GCA_030671095.1 Deltaproteobacteria bacterium
CACTCCCAAGGGTCTCATTGAGTCTTTCCTTAAAGCCGCCGGGGTATACATACTCTTCAAACTGGTGAAACATATAGACCGGAACATGGAGCCAGAAAAGCCATACAGGGCTCCAATAAGATGAACCGGGATAAAACACCAATAAAGTAAGGATGAAAAAGGCTGAAACGATGCCCATTTTTGCCCAGTTCTTAAAAAGGAATTCCTTCATAAATTAACCTCTGATAATTGTTTTCCTGGGCGACTGCCTTTCATTCTTGTAAACTTATATTTTTAAGGGCGTCCCTACTTTCCCATGCAGAGATTGAGAAACTTAGAATCTTAAGCCCGTCCCTCTTTCACGAGGTTGTTCCACTTAAGTTATCTGTTCCCTCTCTCCTCTTTTGAAAAACTCCATGATACCATTGGGCATAAAAATAATGACGCCTATAAAGAGGCAGCCGTATATGATCCTCGCAAACTCAGCCCTAACAAAAGTTGATAGCCCCTCGTTTACAAGTGTCAAAACCACAGCCCCAATAATAGGACCCAGCCATGTTCCGCCCCCACCGAATAAGGCCATCAATACGATGAGAATGGACATCATCACGTCAAAGACAATGTCCGTGTGGATGTAGGTGAGGTAATAGGCATACACGCCGCCGGCCATGCCGGGGAAAAAGGCGGATAAGGCAAAGGCTTGAATTTTTAGTTTTGGGGCATTGATAGCCATGGTTTGTGCGACCTCTTCGTCCTCTTTTATGGCCCGCAAGCCTGCCCCAAACTTGGAACGGCTGATCCAGATGCTCAATGTGATGGCGAAAATCATAATGAACATCATCACTTCAAACAGGATAGCCCGGGTGACATGGATAGGCAGATCCATGGATTTTAACCACAGCCCCTCCGCCCCCCCTAAAAAGTCCAGGTTCTTGATACCCAGATCTACCACAAAGACAAAACAAAATGTGATTACGGCAAAGTAAGGGCCCCTTAGCCTAAGGCATGGGTATCCCACAATGACCGCGATCAAGGCAGCGATTCCTCCGGCTGGAATGGATGATAAAATGGTCCAGAGGGGAGAAAGGTTCAGCCCCTTCATCATCATTGCTGTGGCATAGGCGCCTAAGCCGAAGAAGGCCACGTGGCCGAATGAGAGGTACCCGGCATAGCCGCCGATAAGGTTCCATGAGGTAGCCAGCACAACATAAAGGAACACGGTAAAGAGTAAAGAAATAAAGTAGACCGGTGGACCCAGCCAGGGGAAAATGGCAAGCCCCAGCACAAGAATCAGCCACACAAAAGCGAAACGATGGGATTTGGTCTGATAGGGCACCATCTTCACACCTCGCCTTTGAATAACCCATGGGGCCTGATAATAAGGATGATCATGAGCAACCCGAAAGTCACGAGGTTCACCCACTGGTAGGGTAAAAAGGCAAAGGACAGACCCGTGATCACACCGATGATCAGACCGGCAAGGGCGGTACCGATGACGTTGCCTACTCCCCCCACTATGACTACCAGAAACAGATAGATCAGCCAGAGGTTGTGGGTGTGAGGTTCAAAAGCATATAGAAAGGCCATACCCACTCCACCTGCACCAGCTGAGGAAACAGCCAACCCAAAGGTAATCATACTGATGCGGTTGAGATTAATACCATAGAGTTGGGCCGCCTCAGACTGCTGCCAGGCAGCCCTAACAGCCTTTCCCGTATAGGTCTTTTTCAGGAAGAAATGAATAACCAGAACACCCACCGCCGACATGAGGAATCCGGCCAGTCTCGTATATTGAAAATAAAACGGGCCGAGAATCATGACCTTGCTCGTATATGGGGTGGTCAAAAGCCTGGGATCAGGACTCCAGATGAGGAGCATCATATTTTCCAGGATGATGGCTATTCCAAAAGTCAGGATCATGGATGAAACAATGACCTCTTTCGCCTGAGTGATCGGTGAAATCAAAAAACGATAGATTATACAGGCGGCAAAAAAGAGCAGGGGAACCGATATGATCAGGGAGAGAATGGGGTCCAGTCCCCAGCATTGTAGAAGAGTGTAAGCAAGGAAGGCACCGATCAGCCCAAAGGCCGCATGGGATATATGAATGACCTTCATGACACCCCAGGTGAGGGAAAACCCCACCCCTAACAGGGCATAAACAGACCCCATCATGATGCCGCTTACCAGGGACTGGACAAGAAGAACAGTATTCATGACCAATAATTAAGGAATTTAGGCCGGGCTATCCTAGAACGGCATTACACTTTTTCTGTGCCGGAGGAAATCCTTTAGGGGTGAGAATGATCCTCTCACCCCTGTATGTCTTTATTTCCATGCCGGTTTCGGATAAACCGGCTCAGCAGTTCGAACCTCTTTAGGCCAGATCAACTCCACCTGACCATTAATGAGCTGGGTGAGGTAGTTGACGGGTGCAGGGAGTCCCCGTTCATCAAAGCTTAAGGGACCGGCAATGGTATGAAGGGTATGCGATTTGAGCCAATCACGGATCTTGTTCTGGTCAAGACTCTTAGCCCCTTCCACGCCCTGGGAGAGGGTTTGCATCCATGCATAGCCGAAGCCAAAATAGAGGGGGTATCCACCCATGTTGTATTTCTTCTTGACATAGGCATTCAACGTATCATTGCCGGGATACCCGAGCTTATAGTGAAGTACAGTACCTGAAAAGACGTAGTCTCCGTCCTTGCCCAGTTCCTTGACCCAGGCTGGTATGATGGATCCCACCCCTTGAACGATCACCTTTGGGTTATAATTCAATGCCTTGGCCGCCCGGACTGTCATCACGCCGTCGGCAAAGAACCCATTTGCGAAAAGGATGTCACAGTTCATCTGTTTTGCCTTGACAATGAGGGGGGTCGCATCGGGGAGGGGCAGGTTATACTTCTCATCAATGACTCGTTTTATACCCAGATCATTGGTCATGCGCAAAATGGAGTCGGTCAGAGCAGTACCGATAGGGTTGTTCATGGTGTAAATTGCCGCCCTTCCGGGACGCCGGTCAGCCGGTACGGTTTTGAGCCACTGATAGAACCCCTCATACCACCACTCGCCCATGAGAGGCGGGCCACCAAAAGAATAGGTATAGCCCTGCTGGAAGCTCTTCATATGTCCGCCCATGGAAACGTAAACATATTTATGCTGTTCAGCTACGGGCATGACCGCACGGGCCGCTGTGCCCGGATATCCGCCGAAAAGGAGGGCAACCTTATCCACGGTGATAGCCTTCTCCGCAAGGGTGACTGCCTTACCTGCGTTTGACTCATCGTCATAGATTTTGAAAACCACCTTGCGGCCCAGGAGCCCCCCTTTGGCATTGATCTCTTCAGCCCAGAACCTCATTCCCTTTTCGATCCACTTGGCAGTTTCAGCGAATTTTCCGGTTTGGGGCAGTGATCCACCAATGACAATGGGTTTATCAGCGGCCAGGGTTGAACCCTGTTGACCAAAAAACAGAACCAATGACAGGGCTAAGGTCAAGAACAGAACTTTATTCAATAAATTTCTACTCATCTTCATACCCTCCTTTTTATTGTTTTTTTGTTGCCTGATTGAATACCTACAGGCCCAAATAGGATTCCTTAATCCGGGGATCTTCCAAGAGTTCTTTGGCAGGTCCGTAAAGGATAACCTTGCCGTTTTCCAAAACATACGCGTACCTTGCAATGGAAAGGGTATGCAGGACCTCCTGTGAAACAAGAAGAATACTGATTCCGCGCCGGTTCAAATCCTCGATAACACCAAAAATTTCAGCAGCAGCGATCGGAGCCAGGCCTAACGAAGGCTCATCCAGCATTAGCAATTTGGGCCTTGCCATAATGGCACGGGCCACAGCCACCATCTGCTGCTCACCACCAGATAAGCTTCCGGCCATCTGTCGCCTTCGTTCGCCCAGACGAGGAAAAGTCTCGAAGACCACTTGACGGCTTTCCTTCGCGTGGGACCGGGCCGCCGGTAGAAAGGCCCCAATTTCCAGGTTTTCCTCTACGGTCATCTGGGCGAAGAGTTTTCTTCCCTCCGGGACTTGAATGATTCCGTCTCGGCAAATGTGATCCGGGGTCAGGCCTAAGATGGAGGTTCCTTGCCAGGAGATTTGGCCTTTTAAAGAGGATATCAGGCCGGAGATGGCATTTAAGAGGGTCGTTTTCCCTGCCCCATTAGAACCGATGAGAGCCACCAGACCTCCTTCCTCTACCTCTAAGGAGACATCCCGAAGGGCCCTCAATTCCTGGTAGAGAACTACGAGGTGCTTAACGCTTAGCATAGGCCGCCCCCAGGTAAGCCTCAATCACATCAGGCTTATTTGCCACTTCTTCGGGATCGCCGTCGGCGATCTTGACCCCGTTATGCAGTGCAATGACGCGCGTGCAGGTGCCCATGATGGCCTTCATGACATGCTCGATCATAAACACTGTTACACCGTAACTGTCCCTGATCCGGAAAGTCAAATCAATAGCACCTTCTATCTCCTTACTGTTCAAGCCGGCGAAGACCTCATCCAGCAGAATGATTTCAGGTTTGCCCGCCAGGGCCCGGGCCACCTCCAGACGCTTCCGATCTTCCAGGGCCAACTGCCCGGGAAGAAGATGCGCCTTGTTGGCAAGGCCCGTAAATTCAAGGATTTGGGTTGCCCGTTTCCAGGCCGGTCCAGCCCTATCAATGCCTTCTCTTCCGTACAGCACGGCAATCGCCACGTTATGGACCAGGCTGAGGTCCATCAGCGGTCTTACGATCTGAAAGGTCCGGCCGATGCCCAGACTCGCAATCCTATATGGAGGCAGGCCGCTTATGGGCCTCTTCTCAAAGGTAATAAGCCCTGAATCCGGCTTATGAAGACCTGAGACAACATTGAAAAGTGTGGTCTTTCCAGATCCATTGGGACCGATGAGGCCCACAATCTCGCCTCTCCGGACCTCGAAATCCACCTGGGAAAGGGCCGTGAGTCCTCCAAATCGTTTGCTGATTTTAATTCCCTTGAGCATGCCTCATTACCCTGGAAAGGCGTCTAAAATTCTGGACCGGAAAAGCCAAAAACTCTCGAAGGCTGATTCCGAAAAATAGAAGGGCTATTCAGGGATGATAAACCCTGCCTAAAATCAATTTGCCTCAATAATAGCCACAGCACGACACCAGCCCGCACTACCGCCTGAAAGTTTTACCGGAAAGCAGGCGACCTTAAACCCGAAGGGCGTCGGCAGTTTATCCAGATTGGCTAGTTTTTCCATATGGCAGTATTCCCGCTCTATCCCGGCAAGGTGGGCCTCCCAGAGGATCCGTCTGTCCCCCTTTCGCGCAAACTCCTGTTTAATTGCCCAAAAAGGCCGATCCCAACCCCATGCATCAATCCCCATCACCCGTATCCCTTTATCCACTAGCCAAAGGGTGGACTTCCGTCCCATACCGCAGCCGGCATTAAAGTATTCGGCCTTGCCCCATAGTTGGTCCGCACCGGTCATAATCAGGACAATATCCCTGGGTTTTAAATCATAGTCGATGCGATTCAGTTCCTTTTTAAGGTCCTCCACTGTGATCAACGCCCCCCTTGGTTTGTTCCGGAAATCGAGGACCACCCCGTCGCCGAAACACCATTCGAGGGGGATTTGATCGATAGTTTTGGCCGGTTTTCCCTCACTTTTTGGAGAATAGTGCCATGGAGCATCAAGATGGGTGCCAGAATGAGCGATCAATTCCACCCGGTCATTGGCATAGCCAAGGCCATCCTTGAGATCATCAACCGCACAGCCGAAAAACTTAGCGAGCCCTGGGGCCGTTTCCTGATGACTCTCATGAACCACTTTGAGGGAAAGGGCCTCGCTTGGACTCTCCTCCGTGGGTACGCTCAGATCAATGATATTTATCTTACCGTTCACGCTATAATACTCCCATTTTTGAGAAGAAATACTGTTGAATAGGATAAAATCCCTGACTATTCTCTCAGGCTCGAGACTGTTTTAAAAATTCACCTTATCTAGACCCTTTAAC
Organism: Deltaproteobacteria bacterium; assembly: GCA_030671095.1. Next base: position 5,980 of record DAOVAK010000135.1, read on the forward strand.
CCCAGAATCTGTCTTGCCTCATCGGGCGTTGCCGAATCGGTACCCAGTTCCTTGGCAATCCTTACGATCTTCTCCACCTGTTCGGCATTACTTTTGGCCATACGCCCCTTTTCCACAAACATGCTGTCCTCCAAACCGACACGCACATTCCCCCCCATTAAAAGCGCTGTGGTTCCCATCTTAATCTGATGGCGGCCTGCGGCACAAACGGACCAGGTGTAATCTCCGATGCTCTCTCTCGCAGTGTTGTGTAGAAACATGAGGTTCTCCATGGTTGCCGGGATACCTCCCAGAAGCCCCAAGACGAACTGAAGGTAAACGGGTTTCTGGACATGGCCCTGTTCAATCATGAAAGCTACGTTATTGATCATGGCGACATCGTAGATCTCAATCTCCGGCTTGGTTTCGCTCTCCTTAAAGGCCATAGAGAACTCTCGAAGGTTTTTAAAGGTGTTGGTAAAGACAAAATCCTCTGTCATAGAGAGAAAATCGGGCTCCCATGGAAACTTGAACTCTTTGAATCTTGAGGCCATGGGAAAAAGGGCAACGTTTATGGAGCCAAAATTAAAAGACCCCAGTTCGGGTCTGAAGGCGGGAAGGACCGCTACACGCTGCTCGACAGGCATACCAAGTCCCCCTCCCGTTGTCAAACAGAGGATAATATCGCAGCGGGCCTTTACCTCAGTGACCACTTCACGGTAAAGTTCCAATAAGGAAGAGGGCTGCCCTGTCTCGGGATCTCTGACATGGATGTGAGCTACGGCAGCGCCCGCCTCCCATGCCCTGACTGTTTCATCAGCGATCTGTTTCGGTGTTATGGGTAGATAGGGGGTCATGGTGGGTGTATGAATTCCCCCTGTAATCGCAGCGGTAATGATAGCCTTTGACATCTCCTACTCCTTGTTCAATAAACAGAATTTGTCTCAATTTTCATTGAAGGGGGCCCTTAAAATTCTAAGTAAATTATTCTATCAACTGATAATGCTTTCCTGGGCGACTGCCTTTCATTCTTGTAAACTCATATTTTTAAGGGCGTCCCTACTTTCCCCTACTTTCCCATGCAGAGATTGAGAAACTTAGAATCTTAAGCCCGTCCCTCTTTCACGAGGTTGTTCCACTTAAGTTACCTGTTCCCT
>DAOVAK010000671.1 GCA_030671095.1 Deltaproteobacteria bacterium
CAGCTTGACTGGAAGCGCCATCTATCCTCGGGAGGTGGTCACTTTGGCTCTAGAAAATAGGGCGGCAGCCCTGGTGTTTGTCCATAACCATCCTTCGGGGGATCCCGCCCCTTCCAATGAAGATCGAAAACTGACCCGAGATTTGGTATGGGCCTCCCAACTCCTGATGATCCAGGTGCTTGACCACCTGATCATAGGGAACAACACCTATTATAGTTTTGCAGACGAAGGCCTCATTAGGAGTTACATAGAGGATTTTGAGCAGAGATTCAGTCCCTCCGTTATCCCTTGACACAGTCTGAAAAAACCATGAAAATGTTTGTTGTGCGAGAGTGGCGGAACTGGCAGACGCGCTGGATTTAGGATCCAGTACCTTAGGGTGTAGGGGTTCAAATCCCCTCTCTCGCACCAGCGGTAACACCAAGAATACTATGGTACGCAAACCATAACCCCATCTCCCAATAATGAGATTGGGGTTTTTATTCGCCAGGCATATGAGAGCGAACTGTAAGAACAGGGAAAGGCAGAGCATGAGATGGAGACAGACCAACTGGAAAGACGTTTTGGAATCGTAGCGGTGGAAAAAGGCCTTGTTAGCCCGGAACAGCTCCGGGAAGCACTGGAAATTCAGGTTACGGAGAATGTAGAGAAGAAGAAGCATAGGTTCATCGGTACCATTCTGGTTGATCAGGGATACATGAAGCATTCTCAAATCAGTGAGGTGCTCAAGGCTATGAAAATGCGCAGCGAGCGCATTCCCCGTCCCGCTTAAGAAGTCCCGCTCTTTGAGCGGGACGGGGCTAGCGAGCGAACTACAATAGATAAAAAAGAGAATTCCTTACATTTGGAAGATTCCCTGCAGCGCGTCGGCGACTTGCTGCAGGGAGCTTCAAATGACCTACTCAGTCGCCTTGATGAATATGAAGGAATAGGGCATAATATGCATGAGAAAGGGGGTTTGACTTATGAAGGCTTATCAGCGGACACCATTTGTCCTGGGCATAGTGGCTCTCTTAATCTCGATAAACACGAGTTCTGTCTCGTTTGCGGCTGATGGACAACCATTCGGCCCTATTCTTGGTGGCCTAAAAAGCGTATATCTGCAGGTGGAGCCCCTTAGTCCTGAAACCGAAGGAAAAGGAATCGCCGCTGCTCAATTACGTAGAGATACGGAGCGACAGCTTACGAAGGCGGGGATTAAATTATTATCTGAGAGACAATTTAACAACTTCAGATTAACCGGGAGTTACCCTCTCGTCCGTTTGGATATCTCTGTAACTATTGACGAAATAGAAGCCGGGGATACGAGCCTCAACGTCAACTTTATTGTGGTCAAAGCCCGCCAACAGGCCTTTCTGGGGAGAAAGCCTGCCATCAGATTCTTTGCCACTACTTGGCAGAGACAAGAAATCAACTACAGTAACGATGTGGCAGATGTCCATGAGGTGCTCAGACACGTCGTGAATGAATTCATTTCTGCCTATAATTCTGCTAACCGTTAATACAATGAAAACCTCCTCACAGAGCAAAATCTGACTCGCTCACCTCCTGAATATTGGACGGCTCAGATCCCTTGCTCCAAGCATTCTTTTATGATAGTTTGCATTGAAATTATAAAAAAACACCTTAATTCTTAACTGTAAACCCAATCACCGAAGATACGCTGGCTGGCTGATGTATTTTCGTTTTTGCCAGAGTGAAAAATCAAGGGATCCTTCCAAAAAGGCCCTAATTTCCAAGTGAGACAGGGAGGCGAAATGAAACGATCCAATCTTATATGGATGATGAGAGGCATGGTGGGTCTCTTCGCCCTCCTTGCCCTCTTCTCTCAGCCCATCCACGCTCAGGACGAGGAGATTTTGCAACTTCGGCAAAAGATATCGGAACTTGAGGCAAAAATAGAGAAACTTGAGGGCCTCCTTGACGAATGCATTTCATCACGGAAAAAGGGCGCAGCCGATGAATACGGCTGGCAGAACAAAATGAATTGGCGCAAGCTTGAAATGGGAATGTCACAAGCTCAGGTCCAGTCTATCCTCGGGGAACCCACTAAAGTCATCAAGGGTGTGAAGACACTCTGGTATTACCCGAATATCTATGGGGGTTTTGTCTCATTTGACAGAAGCGGTAACATAGTGGGGTGGAATGAGCCGTGAACCCGATGGATTTGAAGCTTGCAATCAATGAGATGGTTATAGTTCGTGGAAGCACATAAAGGGGGTTCAATATGGGTTATTCAGAAGTTGATCTGGAGAAAAAGCTCTTAGAGATGTATCCCGAAATTACCAATTTCGGTCTTTCTCTGGGATTTGAATTTGATGAAGAAAAAGATGCCTGGGTAGTCAGTTTTGAAAA
>DAOVAK010000738.1 GCA_030671095.1 Deltaproteobacteria bacterium
AAGCTATCGCTGTTCCATGCCTTTTTGAGTGCCCACTCAAGGTATTTCTGACGGTCCTTTGGCACTTCACTCCGGAGGAAGAAGCCCCGGAACCTGTAGAGAGGTGTGAATTTTGCCCCGATATCGGTCAGGCAGGGCACATTGGAAAAGGCCTCGGGACGCTCTTTTAGAATAGTGAGGATCGGCTTCATGTCTCCGGATTCCATGTAGGGGCGAACATCGCCCGGCTGCTCGAAGAGGGCATCCACATGACCGCCCACCAGGGCGCCGTAGCGCTCCGCAGGCTTGTCAAAGGAGATCTGGGCCATTTTGATGCCCTGGTCTTTCTCTAAAAGGGAAGTTACCACACGCTCCATGGAGCCGACGTTGGCCACGTTGGCCAGCTTGACCTTACCGGGATTCGCCTTTGCGTATTTGACGAAGGCTGCCCAGTCGGGAAAGCGTTTGTCATTGGGTCGGACATAGATCTGGCTGAAGGCGATCTGGGCAATACAAACAGGATACCATTTCTCGGAAGGATTCTCCTTGATGACGCCCGAGGCATAAAGAGTAGCGGCGTCATCAATATGTTCGGTGATGGTGTAGCCGTCCGGCCTGGCCATGAAGAAGTCCGAAAGACCGGCAACCCCACTGCCCCCAGGTTTGTTAACCACCTTGATGGGGACACCGATAACCTTCTCCAATGCGATGGCCATGGCCCTCGACACCTGATCCGACCCTCCCCCTGCGCCATAGGGTACGATCATGGTGATCGGTCTATTGGGAAACCCTTTTGGTTTTTCCAGGGCGAGTGCTGTGACGGAAATACAGAGGATGAATACCAGGGAAAGTACCGGTGAAATTCTCCAAACTGTGCTTTTTTTCATGGTGAAACCTCCTGTGAAAAAGTGTTTATGGTTATTCCCCCGGCCAAAGCTTACAAGGAATTGACCGCGGGTTCAACAAATCCCTATATTAAAACAAGGGATGGACGATCGCGACTATTTTTATTTATTTAAATCTGGCCCCAGGTCTTGTTTTCCACTGCAAAGCGGGAGACTACATCCCAGCGGACGGTGGGTGCTCCTCCGGGGACAATGAGATCGCCGTTGACCATTTTGAGTTCAGGCTCGAGCAAATGTTCCTTACACTTTATAAATCCATTCATCTCTCCTGCCTCCCTGATCAGTCCCGTTTCGTGCAGGACAAGGGCCTCATGTCGGCACCCGATATCCAGGGCCACGCCATTGCCCACAATGACCTTGAATTCCGCATTTTGCGCCTTGTCTATCAAGCGAGCCAGCTCGGCCCGGGAGCCGCATTTCATGAGTTTGAATTTTACTGCCTGGGCGCATTCGTTTTCGATCGCCCTGTCCAGGTCTGCCTCACTGGAAATGGCCTCGTCGAGCATCAGGGGGACAGATCTGATCCTGGAAAGACGAGACATCTCCTCCCATGCATCCGGGGCCAGGGGTTGTTCCAATAGCTCTATTCCGCCGGGATCAAGCTCATTGAGGAATCTTACAGCCTGTCCGTAGTCGTAGCCCTGGTTGGCATCGACCCGTACTTGAACCCCGGGCCTTAACTCCTTCTGCAAGGCCTTCAGCCGTTCGAGGTCCTGATCCACATCAAATCCGACCTTGAACTTCAGGGTGGCAAAACCCTGCTCCTGCAACCTCTCCGCGTCGGTGACAAGATCCTTAATGGTTTCCCCCTGTACGACCCCCAGTATGGGTATCCTTATTGATTTGTCATTGCCCCCGTTCAATCTGTTTGCCAGTTCCTCCAGGGCAGTGAGCAGAGGGGTAATGGCAAAGGATAAAGGTCTTTCGGTCTCGCTGATCTCTTTTAATAGTAGTTCCGGGCTTTGACCGATCATCCCGGGCGCCCATTTCTCAATGAGATCCCAGGCGTCCTCCGGGGTCTGGTGAAAATATCCGGGAACGTTGGTTATCTCACCAGATCCCTCGATCCCGTCGGACCGGATCCTGATCAGGACAGAGTCGAATTCATTCAACGTGACCAGGGAGAGGTGGTAGGGTCT
>DAOVAK010000381.1 GCA_030671095.1 Deltaproteobacteria bacterium
CTGGTGGATTCCCGCCTCATGGGCAAAAGCGTTCGCTCCAACCACGGCTTTGTTGGGCTGTACCACGATTCCGGTTATCATAGAGACTAGCCGGCTGCTTGGGTAGATCTCTTTGGTATTGATCTGAGTGTTCAGACCCAGGTGATCCCTATGGGTGTAAAGGGCCATCACCACCTCCTCAAGGGAGGTATTCCCTGCACGTTCACCGATCCCATTGATGGTCACCTCTGCCTGACGGGCTCCAGCCTTGAGGCCTGCCAGGGTATTTGCCGTGGCAAGGCCGAGATCGTTATGGCAGTGCACACTCAATATGGCCTTGTGTATATTGGGCGTGTGCTGGTGGACATAGCTGACCAGTTCCAGGAACTCATGGGGAAGGGCATATCCCACGGTGTCCGGAAGATTTATAGTCGTGGCGCCTGCCTCAACGGCCGCCTCGAAAACCCTGCAAAGGAAATCCCTATCGCTCCTTGAGCCATCCTCTGTAGAGAACTCCACGTTATCCGTAAACGTCTTGGCATATCTGACCGATTCCACCGTAGCTTTTATCACCTCTTCACGGCTCATCTTTAGCTTGTGTTTCAGGTGGATATCTGACGTGGCGATAAAGGTATGAATCCTTGGGTGAGCCGCATCCTTGATGGCCTCCCAGGCCTGATCAATGTCCTCCCTGGATGCCCTGGCAAGCCCTGCTACTTGAACACCACGAATTTTATGGGCAATCATCTTGACGGCTTCCAAATCTCCGGGAGATGCGGCAGGAAAGCCCGCTTCCACCACGTCCACCCCAAGCTTTTCAAGCTGCGTGGCAAGACGCAACTTCTCAGCCGCATTCATGCTGGCTCCCGGCGACTGTTCACCGTCACGAAGTGTTGTATCAAAAATAATGACCTGATCCTTCATTGGATAACCTCCTTTTGCATACTTGATGTTTTCCTGTACTGATTGGGCTCTAACATGCCTGGGAAGAGGCTATCCAGCAAGGACCCTCCGCAGATTCCCTCGATCCCGGGAATCTGCGGCGTGCTTCTCCATCTCAACGACAAAGTTTTTGGACATCTCTTACTCTCCGTTCAACTCTTTTAAAAGCTTGTACTGGACACTGTCCGCAAGGGCTTGCCAGCTCGCTTCAATAATATTTTCCGACACCCCGATTGTGGACCAGATCTCGCGGGCGTCCCTGGATTCAATCTTGACGCTCACCTTGGCTGCCGTTCCACCAGCCCCGTCAATAACACGCACCTTGAAATCCACCAGACCCATCTCCTTAATCCGTGGAAAGAACTTGTTCAGTGCCTTTCTCAATGCATGGTCAAGCGCATTGACCGGGCCGTCTCCCTCTGCTGCGGTAATCTCATGATCTCCGCCCACAGAAATCTTGATGGTTGCCTGAGAAGTGCTGGGCCCGGAACGGTTTTTTTCGATGGTCACGCGGAAGGACTCAAGGGTAAAGGGTTCTTCAAACTGTCCTGTCACTTTCTTCATCAAGAGTTCCAAGGATCCTTCAGCGGCATCAAATTGATACCCCTGGTCCTCCAGCCTCTTGATCTCGTGCACGATCTTCTCGCTATCATACCCATTGCCTCCCAGCTTGATACCCATCTCTCGGCTCTTGTAATCGATGTTGCTCTTGCCGGAAAGATCTGAGACCAGGACCCGTCGGCGATTGCCCACCTGCTCCGGGTCCATATGCTCGTAGGATGCAGGGTTCTTCATGATGGCACTGACATGCACGCCACCCTTGTGTGCAAAGGCGCTTTTGCCCACAAAGGGTCGCTGGTTTAGTGGGGGAACATTGGCCACCTCGCTCACATAGCGGGAAAGTTCGGTCAACTGCTTCAACTTTTCTGGCGCGATGCATTCATAGCCCATTTTGAGCTGAAGATTCCCCACCACAGAGATGAGATCTACGTTTCCACAACGCTCTCCGTAACCGTTAATGGTCCCCTGAACCATCGACGCGCCTGATTGAACAGCCACCAGAGAATTGGCAAGGGCGAGGCCACAATCATTGTGGGCGTGGATTCCCAAAGGCACGGTAATATGAGGCATCAGTTCCGCCATGATGGTCTGGATCTCATGGGGAAGCGTTCCGCCATTTGTATCGCATAAAACGATTGTGTCTGCCCCACCATTGATGGCCGCCTTTACAGTCTTGAGGGCATATTCGGGGTTGTTTTTATACCCATCAAAAAAATGCTCCGCATCATAGATGACTTCTCTGCCCCGCTTTTTCAAAAAGGCCAGGGTATCCTCGATCATGCAGAGATTCTCATCTAAAGAGACCCCTAAAATCTCTGTGGCATGGAGATCCCAGCTTTTGCCAACGATCGTAACCACTTCCGCTTCTGTTTTTAAAAGTGCTCTGATATTTTGGTCCTTCTCTGGAGCGGTATGGCCTCTTCTGGTGTTGCCGAAGGCGGTCAGTCGTGTCTTGTTCAAGGAGGCCTTACGGGCCATTTTAAAGAATCTGGCGTCCTTAGGGTTTGAGCCAGGGAATCCACCTTCGATATAATGGAGCCCGAATGCATCCAGTTTTCGCGCGATTCTGAGTTTGTCCTCAGCTGAGAGGGTGATGTGTTCTCCCTGAGTGCCATCACGAAGCGTGGTATCGTACAGTACAATCTTTTTGCTCATGCCTTCTCCTCATCCGTTTTTCCCCCTCCCTCCGCTCCCCTCTCCGAGGCGTAGGCGCTACGAGCCGGAGGCCTCGAGGGCGAGAGGAGGGCTGGGGGTGAACAAAAAAATCCGTTATCAGGCGGGCCTGATAACGGATTTTCTAAAATTTGTGTAGCTAAACTATGGCAGTACCAGGCCCGGTAATTTGAGCTTACCCAGCAGAAGGAGCAGCAACAGGGAAGACAGAAGTATCCCCGTTGCCTCCATAATTATGATAATGGTAATGCTCACTAAATCCATGCCTGGTTAAAATCCTCTCAAAAATACGAATCAAATAATTACTATATTTCACAAAATTTTGCCTGTCAACGTTTTTTTCGATTTTAATTTTATGACTCTCTCTGGTTCATCAAAATTCCCCTGCCCTCCTTTACAAAATGAGGAAAATAATCATCTTTCGTAAAACCTCCCCCTTTCCTAAAGGGCAAAATCCCTTACACCCCCCTTTATTAAAGGGGGGCAGGGGGGATTTACTTCATTCGAGGACTTCTATCCACTCTACAGTCCCCTGACCAAATTCTGCTGTTGTATCAGCAGCAATTCTCAGACCATCCTCGAGATAGCGTGCCTCAATCCCCGGTACGGCATAGCCATAATAGAGCACATTCTTGGTCTCCTCGGTCACGCGGGTTTTCTCATCCGCACCCTGGCAAAGCACACACACGATCTCTTTTTCATCTCTCAACACTATTTCTCCGTCTTTCGTCTTGAATTCACGTCCTCCCATCCCCAGACAGATTTCACCCTCATCCGCCAGATCCAGTGTCAAGGCCCCATCAAATCGGTCATAATCGGTGACAGCGACCAGAATACCCGCACACATCTCAGCCATGAAGTGGGTATCCACCATCAGGTTATACCTGGGAAATCCACTATGGATGGTTCTCCTCAGATGCTCAGGCAAGGGGCACTCAAAACCAAAACTCTTGAAGAAGCCGTCGTAAGTCTCTATCCGTTCGGTAATCTGGGCAAGGGTCTCCCTTTTTCTCATTTTCCGGAGCAGTTTCCTTTTGTGCTGATCAAATCCGGGAGGGTTGAAGAAGTTTTGGCACCCCGAAATCAGGGTTAACCCAAAACCGACCCCAGGATACTTTGCCTTGTATTTTGTGGAAAGCGTACAGTGTGCCATTTCATCCAAGACCTCACTTGATCCTATTTTTCTATGGGTTGCATATGGGTTTCAGTTTTAATCTTCTATATAGGGAGGTAATGCCGGTCTCCGAAAGGTGATATCTCAAAAGAAGTTCCACCCAAACTTTGCAGTGGTTTGATCTTTGAGG
>DAOVAK010000056.1 GCA_030671095.1 Deltaproteobacteria bacterium
TTACGAGTCCGTTCACATCCTCTATTGTCTGGGCGGCAGCGCTATTCATATAATGAAACTTCCCCACATTGATCGGCCGGCCCATAGCCCTGGCTTCCTCCTCTGTAATGCCAACCGCACCGATTTCGGTGAATCCCCAGATGCATCGCGGGATCAGGTCCGGCTTGACCCCCTTTTTCGCTCCCAAGATGTTAGCCACAGCAGCCTCACCCTCGGCCGAAGCCTTGTGCGCCAGCATCATTCCACCAATCACGTCGCCTATGGCGTAGACGGCAGGCAGGCTGGTCTCAAGCCGTGCGTTAACCTTGATGAAAGGCCCTTCAGAGTTCAGCCCTAGTTTCTCAGCATCAATTCCTTCCAGAACTGGCTTTCGGCCGGTGGCCACAAGGACCCGGCCAGCTCTGAGGGTCTGGGCTTGATCTGTCTCGTCCTCATAAGTGACCTCGACCTTCTCATTGTGTACAGCCACTTCCTTGACCTTTGCGTTGAGGTTGATCTTAACGCCACGCTGCTCCATGAGTATCCGCATGGCCCGCCGGATTTCAACCTCCTCGTTGATGATGATGTCTGAAAGCAGTTCCAAAACGGTTACCTCACAGCCCAGAGTCCGGTAAATGTAGGCCATCTCCAAGCCTATCGCGCCACCGCCGATAATGACCAGACTCCCCGGGATATCCTCGGAATCAAGAGCCTCGTCTGTAGTTTGAATGTAGTGGCCGTCCACCTCAATGAAGGCAGGTACTGCCGGTTTTGAGCCGCTGGCCAGGATTACGTGTCTGGCCTCATATTCTTTGGTTGATCCGCCAATCGCGCCAACCCTTATCCTGCCCGGTGCAATCAACTCACCCAAACCATGAACGACATCTATCCCGTGGCTTTGAATAATCTTTCCAAGACCACTGACAAGCGTTTTCACCACCTGCCTTTTCCGGGCCACCATCTTGCCAAGATCGATGGAAAGCGCCTCTGCACCCGTCAAGACCTGCGACGTTTTCGCCGCCTCCAGGAGTTTGGCATCGTAAATGAAGCACTTGGTTGAGATGCAACCCCGATTCAAGCAGGTCCCGCCGAGTGAATCCTTCTCAACCAAAAGCACTTTCAGGCCCTGCTGGGCACCACGTATGGCCGCCACATAGCCGCCGGGCCCTCCGCCGATAATTGCCAAATCGTACATTGCTCCCTCCGATCCGCTCACAGATTAAGGAACGTCAAGGCCGGCCGCTCGAGTTTCCATTTCAGGTTCTGAAGGAAGTCGGCCGCTACCGTGCCATCAATTATCCTATGGTCAACCGAAAGGCCAAAGCTGGTAACCCTTTTTTCCTTCACCGCCCCATCCACCAGGGTAAGCTCCTCCCTTGTTTTACCAATGGTCAGAATGCCGCTCTGGGGAGGATTCAAAATGGCAGTGAAATAGGTGATATCGTATTGGCTTAGGCTGGAGATAGTGAAAGTACCCCGTTCAATCTCATCCATGGATAACTTCCCGGTACGGGCCCGCTGGACCAAGTCTGCCCGCTGGCGGATGATCTCTGCAAGTCCGATCTTATCTGCACGGGCGATAGCTGGAACGATCAGGCCATCTGGCAAGGCTACAGCCAGACCCATGTTTACCTCAGGCAAGATGTAGATCTCCTGGCCCTTGAAAGTGGCATTGAGAAGCGGGAAGTCGAGAATATCTAAGGCTACTGCCTTGATCAGCAAGTCATTAATCGACAGCCGCAGCCCAAATCTTTCCTCAAAGTTAGGCAGGATATCCCGCCTGAAATTCAGAAGTGGATCCATCCAGACATCTGTGAAGAAATATATATGCGGCGCAGTGAAAGCGCTCTCTGACATCCGACGTGCAATGACCCGGCGTATACTGTCCATCGGTATGACCTTGCCAAGACTGGGAGCGGTTGCCTCCTCTATTACCCGTTCTACATCAGCCCGCATAATCCGGCCGCGCACACCTGTACCCTCGATCCCTTGAAGAAGAATGCCTTCTTTTTCGGCTAGCCGGCCGGCGAGCGTTGAGACTTTAGCAGCAAGTTCCGGCCCAGGCTTCAAAGCTGCCTCCACATCACGGATGACGATAATTCCTCCCGGACCAGTGCCGCTAACTGTTTCCAGGTCAAGGCCTTTATCTTGGGCCAACTTTCTGGCCGCTGGAACCACCTTGATGGCCCCTCCTGGCGCAGCCTCGGCTACCTCAGCCGGTCGCACCTGGTGCGGCATAGGAGTAGGCACCTGCTCAGCCTGGCTGACCTTTTCGGCCTCAACCGGCGGAACGTGTGTGGACAGGGCTGCGTATTTGGCAGGTAGTTCCTCGCCAGGCTCGGTTATGACCGCCACCAGTGTGAGTACGGGTACTTCAACGCCAGCCGGAACTATGATCTTGGCAAGAATTCCGGAGGCTGGGGACTCAACTTCGGTCGTGACCTTTTCCGTCTCGACGATGAAGATAATTTCCCCCTTCTCAACGGGATCCCCCTCCTTTTTCATCCATTCAAGGATCGTACCCTTTTCAACCGTGATGCCGAGCATAGGCACAACGACTTCAGTAGCCACGGCTCTCCTCTCTTTCAGGCATACTCCATCATCCGTTTGATTGCCGGCAGCAGATCCTTAACGTCAGGGATGTAGGCCTGCTCCAGCGGCGGCGAGAAAGGTACCGGGGTATCGGGAGAGCAGACCCTGACAACTGGTGCTTTGAGGTCAAAGATTCCCTCCTCTGCAACCATGGCCGAGATTTCCGCAGCCACGCCGCAGGTTTTATGGCCTTCGTCCGCTACCAGGAGTCTGCCGGTTTTCTTGACCGACTCGAGGATAGTCACCTTGTCCAAGGGCGTAAGTGTTCTTGGATCGACTATCTCCAAGTCGATACCTTCCTTTGCCGCTTCCTCGGCCAAGCGCAGCGAACGGATAACCATGGCATGCGTGGCAACGATGGTAATGTCGCTTCCCTTTCGCTTGACCTCCGCCTCGCCAAAGGGAATGGTGTAGATCTCCTCAGGAACAGGGCCTTTCTCAACATAGAGCTTCTTGTGCTCTACGAAGATGACCGGGTTATCATTCTTGATGGCCTCAATCATCAGGCCCTTGGCATCATAGGGCGTTGACGGCACAACTACATATAACCCCGGGATGTGCATGAACAAGGCGTGAAAGCTCTGTGAGTGCTGGGCGGCAGCACCTCGGCCAGCCCCTATATTGATCCGTAGCACCATCGGGACCCTGCCCCTGCCCCCGAACATGTAGTGCATCTTGGCCATCTGATTGATGATCATGTCCATACACACGGTGGTGAAGTCAATAAACATAACCTCGACAACCGGCCGCATTCCGGTCAGGGCAGCTCCCACGCAGCCACCGACGAATCCAGCTTCGGAGATGGGCATGTCAATCACCCGCTCCTGACCAAATTCATCCAGCAACCCGGCCGTGACCTGAAAGATACCACCATATGCCCCAATGTCTTCCCCGAGCAGGATCACCCGCTCGTCCTCTTTCATGCACTGTCTTAAGCCCTCATTAATCGCCTGGGCATAAGTTAGCTCTCTCATCTTCGTTCATCTCCTTATACGTACACGTCTTCATACATCTCCTCAAGGGTAGGGAACTCACTCTCATTGGCATAGGCCACGGCCGCCTCAATTTCCTCGAGGACTTGCGCCTTAAGGACATCCATCTTTTTCTTGGTGATAACCTTATCTGCCAGCAATTTTTTGGCCATCCGCTCTATTGGATCCTTCTTCTTCCAGGATTCGATCTCCTCTGTGGTGCGGTAGCGCCTACCCTGGTTCGGGTCGCCTTCGTGATGACCACGCCAGCGGTAGGTTTTGCATTCGATAAGGCTAGGGCCTTCATCGGCCCATCCTCTCTTCAAGGCCTTCATTGCGGCCTGATAGACCTCTATTACATCGTTTCCATCCACAACGACCCCGGGCATATCATAGTTGGCAGCACGAAGCGCGATATCTTTTAGGAGCCGCTGCTTCTCCTGGCCTACCGATATACCATATAGATTGTTTTCGCATACAAAAACGACCGGAAGCTTATGAAGGGAAGCTAGGTTGAGACTTTCGTGGAATGTTCCATTATTTGAAGCGTCGTCTCCAAAGAAGCACACGGTCACCTGGTCAGTCCCCCGCCACTTTGCAGACATCCCAGATCCCACAGCGATGGGAAGTCCGCCGCCTGCGATTCCGTTTGCACCGAGAATGCCCAACTCCATGTCGGCAATGTGCATGGAACCTCCTTTTCCCTTGCAATAGCCGGTTTTCTTACCGAACAGTTCGGCCATCATGAGCTTGAGGTCCGCTCCCTTAGCAATAACGTGGCCGTGTCCGCGATGGGTACTAGTTATGTAGTCGTCATCCCGCAGTCCAGCGCACACTCCGGAGGCTATTGCCTCCTCGCCGATATAAAGATGGGCGAGTCCTGGGACCAGACCACGCGCATACAGGTCAACGATCCGCTCCTCGAAGTAGCGAATCTTGAGCATTGTGGTATAGAGTCTGAGAAGCGTCTGTTTTTCTACCTTCATGAAAATCCTCCCGAAGCACTTTGTTGAGCTCTTGGTGATGGGAGAGCCCTGTTGCTCTTTATATGGCAGCAAACAATATGCCATTTTCGACACGTCTCACTGAGCTTGATCATCCTATTGGAATTTAAGCAAAATTAGTATTGGTCGGGTTTTAGGGGCTAAAAAGCCGTCGAAAAGGGTGTCCCAAGATAAAACAGGTGTACTATTATGAAGCAATGAGGTATAAGAATTTGGTGTGATTGATCGGTTAACCCGTGTCTGAAAAAACTCTGCGGATCTCGGTTTTATAAGTGAGTGCGGTAGTAGACTCAATGAGCTTCTTAGAACCAAAGGGTATGGGGCTCAGGAGCAGACTTCCTCCATCTGGTCGTGGTGCAACCAGAATGGCGGCCATTAAAGGTGGCCCGCTTTATACTGTCTGTGGCGAGGCACAGTGCTTCCCTCGTCAGGAGTCCACCAAGCTTGCCGGCTGTACCCGATCCACTCGTGATCGGCTTTCCTCATAATAGCCATCTACTTATACTGTCTCAAATTAAGACAAAATGCTTTACCTGGTGGCTTTAATCCTGTAATGTTGGTTATCAATCAATCCACGGGCAGAAACTCAGGGCCTTATTCAGTTCTGCCCTTTAGAATGTTGAGAGGTAAATGAAATAGGATGGATTCTACAATTGCCACAGTACGTTATTCAAACAACTCCCAATTGGGTCAAGATCCGGTCAAGAGTGCATGGGAGAATCTGATCTTTAGAGGAATTACTCCCGGCGAAGAGATCAGACCGGAGGTCTTGAGGTCATGGATCAGGTGTCGGGAGATCGGTCTCGATCCCTTCAGCAAGAACTCACCGCCAACCCTCCCAAAAGGCAAACTCCTCAGTCTGCTCAAGAACAATAGGGCCTTGATCGAAATATCTAAGCCGGTCGTGGATATGATCGAAATATCGGTCAAGGGCACGGGCTTTATTATCACTCTTACCGAAGAACATGGTTATGCGCTGGTGGTTCGGGGCGACAGAGACATAATGAAAATGGCTAAGGAGAACTATTACTTGCCGGGCTGCCTGCGGACTGTCGAACATGCCGGCACAAACGCAATCGGGCTTTGCCTTACAGAGGGCAAACCCATTCAACTTACAGGCGCCGAGCATTACAAGGTGCAGCACCACAACTGGACCTGTTCTTCGGCCCCAATATACGATAGCCAGAGGCAGCTTATCGGCGCTATTACGCTCTCGGGGAGATCCAGCAGCAGACACCGGCATACCCTTGCCCTCATCACCGAGGCAGCCGATACGATACAGAGCCAACTTCGTGAAAGGGACTTGATCGAGGAAAAGAACCGGCTGAACCTAATGCTCACCTCGATCTTCAACTCCATTTCGGACGGCGTAATATCGGTTGACAATTGCCTGAACATCACCAACATCAATAGCTCTGCAGCCAGAATGCTCGATATGGATGCCGAATCAGTCATCGGGAGGCAGTTGGACAAAGTGGTTCATCCCGATGACCCCCTCATCCGGGCACTCAAGGCTAAGAAGTATTTCACCGGCATTGAAACCAACTTCTTAAGCCCGGGTGGCCAGAAGAACTACATGTGCAGGGTCGATCCCACACGAAATGCATCGGGTGAGGTGTTGGGTACCATCATTACCATGGCTGAAAAACGTCACATGATAAACATCGCCAAGAAGCTCGGCGGAAACTATTCGAAATACGAATTCAAGGACATCAAGGGGAACAGCCCTGCTTTTCAGAGACAGATTGAGTTAGCCAAGATTGCAGCTCGGACTAATTCAAGAATCCTTATCATCGGCGAGAGCGGCACCGGCAAAGAGTTGTTCGCCCAAGCAATCCATAGTTCCAGTAACCGGAGAAAGGAACCTTTTGTTGCAATCTCCTGTGCAGCCATTCCTCGAGACCTCGTTGAATCCGAGCTCTTCGGCTACCAGGGAGGTGCATTTACCGGAGCACGTCGTGAGGGCATGGTGGGCAAGTTTGAGTTCGCTCATAAGGGCACGTTGTTTTTGGACGAGATAAACGGTCTCCCGTTAGAGCTGCAGGCCAAGCTGCTGAGAGTCCTCCAGCAGAACGAAATAATGAGATTAGGTGATACCCGGTGCATACCGGTGGACGTCAGGGTAATCGCCGCCAGCAGTACGGACCTGCTAACCGAGGTTGAGACTTCCAGTTTTCGGGAAGATCTCTATTACCGGCTCAATGTAGTTGAGATAGTTATCCCCCCGCTGCGAGAGAGAATCGAGGACCTAGAACTGCTCATTGACCACATCCTGACGCGCCAGTGTCAGGAAATAGGAATCAAGAGACCTCTAATATCCGATGAGGTTTTTGAGACTATGAGGGCATACCACTGGCCCGGCAACGTCCGCGAACTGGAAAACTGTATTGAGCGAATGCTGCTTGTTTCTCAGGGCACTACCATTAGCGCCATCCATCTGCCCCTGAGACCACAAAAAAAGGAGGCTAGACTCGAAAATGGAGTGTTAACGTTCCATCAGGGTTACAAGGGCATGATTGAGGAGGCACTCGAGCAGTGCGGCGGAAATGTGTCAATGGCAGCAAAAAAACTTAACATAGCAAGGAGCACATTCTATCGCAAGATGAAAGAATTTGGGCTATCTCCATAAAGCCGTTCTGGACGGCCCTATAACGGGGTGGTACCTTTGGTGTGGGGAAGCAAGCTCTATCTCACCTAAATCTTCATGTGCTGACCTCCCTGGGCAGGGGCTTTGACGGACAATGTTAATGACCCCCTTCACTTCTCTGCGGCGCAGTCTGAACAGTAGTTGTCGCCCCCGTCTATCTGGGTGAATGGCTCTCCACAAGTACCACAAATGGCGACACGTTTTTCCTGCTTGCCTGTAACTGGAACCTTTACATACCTATAGGAATAAACAGTATCGCCAGCTTCCCTTAATATTTGCACGACCTCTCGATGTGGGACCTTTTCTGTGTTCATGTACCATGCGTGGAGCTTATAAAATCTCTTAGTTTTCGACGGATCCAGAATTATCCTGACACCCGGGGCACTCTCACCGGGAGGTGTGTGTCGTGTGATTGTGACCGACATCTTACCCGTATGCCTTAGCATTAGCCTCTTGTTACCCAACGTGGCTCCGGCGAGAACCTGAAATGTGTCAGGGAGGCAGTTCTGCGTCTCACACAAAACGTGGATTCGCTCATTTTCTTCGATACCCAGGAGGCGTTTTCCCAGAGCGAGCATCTGCAGGCCAATGAACGCCCCGGTGGTCAAATATCCATGAAACGAGACGAGGCGAAGAAGAGAGTCCCAAGGTATGCATCCGAGACCTGGTCCAAGGAAGAAATCATTCCCCTCGGGAACCTCCAGCACTTCGGAGAGTTTAGATTCTAAGGGATTTGGATGATTGCCTTCCCCACTCCCATTATGTTGTGAATCTTTCGAGGCCCCATTTTTTTTACTGAGGTCGTTTCCCATCTTCGGAATCCTTGTAAAGCCTTATATGTGTACTGCACAATCTGTCACAAAATAATCGGGTCTACGTCAGCGTGTAAAGCAGTTTTAGTCTCCCAGAAAGATCGTGTATTTATCGACGGGATATAGTTAATACCTTTTTCACGCTTCCTTTTACCCTTCATCAAGTCCCGCGATCTAGATCGTATGGGGTCTCTCACACCATAGGTCCAAGAATTATAACATTTTTAAAACACTGTCAATCTTCCGTTAAGAGAGCAAGGGAACCAACTCTGTCCCATAATCTGTCTCCTGGTCTTGCCCCTTGGTTATTTCACGTTCCGAGATTATACTCTTTATCTGAGCTTGAAAAGAAATGAAATGCGAAGATTTTCTTGTTCTAGAGTAAAATCGTTCAAAAAATAGAAGAAATCGCCGCGTGGACCTAAGAAATGGCAAAAAACACCTGTTGTTTGCCGAGAATTGGGCTTGACAAAACATGCCAATACTCTTAAAAATTGATCTTGTATTATAATACCCGGTTTTATTATATGAAACAAAGACCTGCAAGAGTAAATTCCATCGAAAAGACCCTGGCAATTCTTTTATCCTTTTCTCCATATAATCGGGAGATGGGTACCGTTGAAATTAGTCAGAAACTTGGTTTCCATAAAGCAACGGTCTCACGAATTCTGCTTACCCTGACAAGGTCCTCCTTTCTAGAGCAGAACCCCCAAACAAAGAAATTTAGGCTTGGATCATCTATTATGACACTCGGATCCGCTGTCAACCATTTTCTAAGAACAAATATGGTTCAAATCGCAAAACCATATGTTGATGAACTGAGGGACCTACTTAAAGAGACAATCGTTTTGGAAGTACCTTCAGGAAAAAGCACATTCATGGCTTATGTCGCTGAGGGGCCTCAACGGGTGCGCATTGCGGGCACCCTTGGAGACAGGGTCCCGATTCATGCGGCAGCAGGAGCAAAAGCCATACTGGCCTTTTCCTTGCCCGAAGTCAGGGACAAGCTTCTCGACCAAAAAATGCCCCGCTTAACCGCGAATACTATTACGGACCGAAGAACACTTAAACGTCAGCTGCAAGTAATAAGGCATCAAGGATTCTCCTGTGATAACGAGGAGATTGACATTGGAATCAGCGCTGTTGGTGCCCCGATATTTAACCACGAAAAAAAACCGGTGGCAGCCGTTGTAGTAGCTGGCCCCTCTCAACGGGTCACCTGGGATGGCGGTTCACCGATCGTTTCCCTCGTGAAGGATACAGCGGCAAAGATTACGGAGCAACTTTATTGTGACGAACAATAAAAAGGAGGAATACTATGAATTCAAAGGAAAATGGGTTGGAGTTCTATGACCTGAGTCATGAATTTGGGGATAAGGCACCTCTGTGGCCTTATTTCGAGGACGTGAAGATTGAGCGCATGCATTACCATGCCAAGTCAAGAGTGCTTTCACAAAAGATCACCACGGTCATGCACTGCACCACTCACACCGACGCCCCTGCTCACGTTGTCGAGGGGACCCCCTTTATCGATGAGGTTCCATTGTCGTCGTTTTTTGGCAAGGCAGTTATCGTCTCTATTCCTAAGCAGAAGTGGGAGATCATCACACCCGATGATCTGGAAAAGGCCGAGCCCAAGATTGAGAAGGGAGACATCGTTATCGTGAATACCGGTTGGCATAAGTACTATTCAGATAGCCAAAAGTATTTTTGTTACTCTCCCGGATTCTACAAGGAGGCCGGTGACTGGTTTGTTGAAAAAGGCGTCAAAGGGGTAGGAAGCGACACCCAGGCCTTGGACCACCCACTGGGCACGGCCATAGGCCCTCATGGAACGGGGCCCCTTCAGCCGTGGATCCTTGAAGAATATAAGAAAGAGACCGGCCACGAGGTGATAGAGGATTTCCCGCTTTGGGAACCTAATCACCGGGCCATCCTCTCAAACGGTATCGTGGGATTCGAGAACGTGGGAGGGGAGATCGATGAGGTTACGGGCAAGCGTGTA
>DAOVAK010000214.1 GCA_030671095.1 Deltaproteobacteria bacterium
ATGAACCACATAGATGGGCATATCCCCGATGACTTTAATGCCCTTTTTATTACAGGTGTTTTTCAGAGTATGCCACTGCTTAAAGAAGAGGTACTGAAGGAAGACTTCCTTTTCAATGACATCGTGAAGCTCTTTTCTAATTGACTGCAGGTCCGCTGGTTTTCTCTCCCGTATGGCCTCTGGCCATTCGCTCCAAACCTCTCCTTCAAAATGGGCTTTCAAGGCCATAAAAAGTGCATAATCATCAAGCCAATGGCCATTTTGTGCACGGAAGTTTTCATACTCATGGGTTTCTTTCCTGCTTTTGAACTGTTCAAAGGCCTGATGAAAAAGCTTCTCCTTGGAAGATTTGGCTTTGTAGTAATCAACACGCCCTTCCGGAAATTTGTCGAGGTGTGATAAATATTCCTGAGCAAGTAAACCGTCTTGGAAGAGGAGTTCAGGGCTTATGAGTAATGTATTCCATGCAAAGGCAGAAGTGCTGTAATAGGGAGAGCTGCCATGTCCCAGGTTTGTGGGATTCAAAGGAAGGATTTGCCAGTAGCTCTGTTTGGTCTTAGCAAGGAAATCGATAAATCTGTAAGCCCATGGTCCCATGTCTCCTACACCAAAAGGTGAAGGGAGAGATGTGAGATGGAGGAGAACGCCACTTCCTCTTCCGTTCATTTCTCCCTCTCTTCTACCACATAATCAACTGTCACCCTGTCTTCGGATTCAGTGGCAGTTTTCAGGGGCGCCGGGCTCAGGGCCACCTTGACGGTCATCGTTCCCGATTTATCTATCCGATCCACGGTAACCTTTTCTGTGTACATGGTGGAGACATTTTCGAGGATCCTACTTTCCCCAATGACCTGGATCCTTTCAGGTGTAAGCTTCACTTCAACCAAGCGTAAGTTTTCGGGCAGCTTCCCCACCCAATCCACTTGGATGGGAAACGCCCGTTTCACCAGGACATCGAGAGTGACTTCAACAACCTGCGGTCTCACATTTTTTAGGATAACGCCGGGTGGAAGCGTGATGTTTCCCTGCGTAATATTGAAGGCATTGAGTCCGACCACGGCTTTGCTCAAGTCCAACCGCACCTTCACCTGCTCCGGCCGGACAGATCTAATGAGAGCACCCGAGCCGCTCAAGTCCAAACGAACCGCATTTATTGAGGCATCCAGTATTTGCATTCTGGGGGCGCGATTCATGTATTCTACGGGAATTTCAAGGGTAACCAAGGTATCCATCCCTCTTGTGAAGCTGAACCATACCCCTGATATAAACAGAAATGAGACCAGGGCAGCTATGCCAAGCTCAACTTTCCCTTTCCCTAGACGACCTTCGTCTGTTTCAGGGATCCCCATATGTTCACGCAGGATCTCTGCAAGTGCTTCCTTTCCCCTTACACCCTTCACTTCGGACCCTTTAGCCACTGACACCGTTCCCCTTTCCTCAGATACGATGAGGACCAGCGCATCTGTTTCTTCGGCCAGTCCGCCAGCGGCCCGATGACGCGTCCCATAGTGGGAAGGAAGGTCCGTTCGTTGAGAGAGGGGTAGAACAGCGCCCACCTCCGTGACCTGGTCACCCTGAATGATGGCGGCTCCATCATGGACCGGGTTGTCGTGCCAGAAAATACTCAAAATCATCTCCCTTGACAGCAATCCCTGCCAGGAGATCCCGCTCTGGATGACCTCTCCCAGATCTTCCTTTCCTGGAAAAACGACCAGGGCTCCCATTCTTCTCCGACCCAGTTCGAACGCAGCCTCCACTATTTCTTCCACAGGTGTGGTGAACCCTTCACGCAGGGAGCCCCAGAGGATTGCCTTTAGGTTTTTTGCCTGAAGCACAGAACGGATCTCATTTCTGAACACAACAATGATAATAAGAGCCGCAGCCGCTATAATGCCCTGGATGACCCAACTGGTCACAATAAGTCCTAAAGAGACAGCCATCCTCTGAAAAAACCAGAGAAAGGCGATCCCCATCAGGACCCTAAAGACGTTAGTCCCCCTGAAAAGGACGTAAAGGCGAAACAGGATGTAGCTGCATATGGCGATATCGACGGCATCCTGCCATCGTATGCTTGCCAAGAATGTGAGCAGTTTATCCATGCCTAATCAATCCGTAACACTAAACCTTAATATCCCAAAAATATTTCCTTCCGCATCGGTGATTTCTACACGCCACGGGCCCTTTTCGCCATTCCGAAGTCCGATCCTGCTGAATGTTGACCAACGAGGGGTCTTAAGGGAGAGCTTAACTCTCGCTCTAAGCTTATCTCTGAAATACCATTTGTGGTAAATGACTGTTTTTTTAAGAACAGGGTCAAAGGTGGTAAAACAATGGACTCGACCGATTGTTATGGGAAAAACAATGGCTCGGTTCTTGAGACTATTGTCTTTTATGCCTTCGCACATGGCGGTCTGGACAAGAGTCAGCTTTTTGATCGTCCCTTTGGATAGGGAATCCTTCTTTTGGGCGAATGCTTGCGACAAAAAAGAAGCCAAGAAGACCAATGCGATAAAATATGTGAGTCGTCTGCACCTAATTGACATGTTTTTAGGCCTTGTGGTCGACCCTCCCTGCTAGTTAGAGGGGTTTCAGAACCGTGTTTGCCAAGTAAAATGGGGTTGTTATAAAATTATAGCATTAAACAAGGGGGCATGTTCAAATAAAATATGGGGATTATAGGGGATTTTGGAGAGGGAGGAGTGCCGCGGCATGATTGTCTGTGAGGTTATGTTGTAT
This sequence comes from Deltaproteobacteria bacterium, assembly GCA_030671095.1. Next base: position 2,737 of record DAOVAK010000214.1, read on the forward strand.
GGTTGAAAGCATTCAGGAGATATTTAAGCGCAAGCTCGTTCCTGTTGGTTTCCAGCGCACGATGGGTCTCTTCGGAGCCACCACGCTCGGTGTGGGTGCCCTCATGGGGGCTGGTATATACGTGCTCATCGGCCTTGCTGCTGGCCGCGCGGGACCCGCCGTATGGCTTTCCTACCTGGTTTGTGGCCTGCTGAGTCTCCTTTCTGTTTTTCTCTTTGCAGAGCTTTCCCGAAGGGTTCCCATAAGGTGTGATCAGGGGATGCGAAGGGATAGATTCTCAGCTAATGGCTTAAAGTGATTCACCCACGCCAGAGCTGTTTCATCTCCATTTTCTGCTCTGTTCCGTATTTCGTCATAGCTCGATTGGGATATCTCGTAACAGATGTTCTGTACTGTCCACAGGTTTACTTGAAAAGGCAATGACTTTAGAAGGCTCACAGCAGATCCCAGCTTTTGGAGTTTGGATAGATCAGTGGCATCTGCCGAGAACGTTTTTGCAATATGCTCGAATCTCTTCCTAATCGCAAATTCAAGCGTAGCCGTATCCAGTGTGATTTCCTCTTCCCGGACCTCATCTAAAAGGGATTTAATATGTTTAGAGTCAAAATCATCATTTTCAAATGCCCGTCGCAAGCTCGCATTGAGGGCAAACTCCGCAGCAACATTAAGGGTCTTTGGTGCCGGTAACCCAGAGTCTTTGAAGAAACGCATGAGAGGGGCATAATCTTCATAGAGCTGGCGATAGATACCCTCTGCCTCTTCTAAGGCCGACTCCGTTATCATGCCCAAAATTCTATTTTCTTCATCCCGAAAAAGGGATTTCAGGGAGTATGTTGATCCCTCAAACTGCCTATCCAGGCGTCTAATAGTCTCTGGAAAATCCGCCCTCTGAAAGGAAATGAAAAGATCTTGCGCCATACCCGCATAGGCGTCATGATTCTCAAAGTCTTTGACGCCACAGGTCAGGTTGTGGTTGCCCAAATGCAGGGTCGCAAAGCGCAAGAGGGCTGACTCGTTTGTGATCTCTGACATGAACCGGGCCTTCCCCGTCAGGAGTCTTGCCTTTCCAGCCTCCGAAACCCTGACCTCCTCCTGATCAGCCGTATAACAATAAAAGGAAGACTGTTTTTCATACTCCCTGAAAAGAGAACATATGGCATAATGGGCGCCCACCTTTTTCAGGTCTGCGACGCCTGGCCGCACGGACCTCTCATAGATAAGGCGGCCATCTCCATATCCGGGGACATTACTCTTGGCTTGTGCGAGATGTTCAAGAAAGGAGGGTTCCAGATCCTGGTCCAGGATTTCCCGGGCCAATTGGAGAGTGCGTGCTGCATACTGAAGGATCTGAACCGTCTCAATGCCGGAGAGCTCGTCAAAAAACCACCCGCAGCTCGTGTACATGAGCATGACGTGGCGTTGAAGCTCCAGTGACTTGAGCACGGCTATTTTTTCCATTTCGTTCAGGTCGTGCGTTCCGTGTCGGCGCAGAAAACTCTCCACGTTGGCTGGCGATCGGTCCAGAATGACCTGGATGAAATCATTTCGCGCATCCCAGGGATCCTTCAAGAATAATCGCGCTTTCTCATCATAAATGGGATTGAGGGTATCTGCGAGCCAGTCCAGGGCCTCCCTTAGTGGGGTGCGCCACTCTTGATTCCACTCTGCATGCTTGCCCGTATGGCACCCACAATTGCTCCTCCAGCGCTCCACCCCATGGGCACAACTCCATGACGTGTTCTCAAGGATTTCCACCTCGTGTGTGGGCGGATGTTTTTCCAGGTAGGCACCATAGTTCGTCAAATGAGCCAATCCTTTGGACTGGATGTAGTCAAAGGCATACGCCAAAGCCATGTCCCCAAAGCGATGATGGTGGCCATAGCTCTCCCCATCTGTGGCAATGTGGACAAGCTGGGGTTTATCCTCTTTCCCGGAGAAACCTCCCAAAATTCTTCGCGCAAATGACTCGCCGCTAGCTAGAAGCTTTTCAAAGGCAACAGCACGAGAGATGGGGCCATTATAGAAGAAAATCACAATGGTCCTGCCGGAGGGTAGATTGAGCAGGTAGGGCATCGTGGTATCAATCTTTCCATTCGCCACATCCTCCCACTTTCCACCATCCAGGGGCCTGATCCGGCTTGCCTGGTGCGGTGCAAGGATGGTGAAACGGATTCCCTGTTCCGCAAGGATACCCAAGGCCTCCAGGTCCACGGCTGTTTCGGGCAGCCACATCCCCTCCGGCTTGCGGCAAAAGCGGTGCTCGAAATCCTGAATACCCCACAGCACCTGGGTGGACCTGTCCAGGCTGTTCGCTAAAGGGAGAATCATGTGGTTATAAGCTTGGGCTAAAGCAGATCCGTGCCCCGAGAAACGCTTATGGCTCTCTTGGTCAGCTTCGAGAATGGCCTGATAAGTACTCGGTGCTTTTTTCTCCATCCAGGCGAGCAGTGTGGGGCCAAAGTTGAAGCTCATTTTGGCGTAGTTGTTGACCATCTGAACAATCATGTCCTGTTCATCTAAAATACGGGACGTGGCATTGGGCGCATAGCACTCTGCCGTGATTCGCTCGTTCCAATCGTGGTATGGGTAGGCTGAATCCTGAAGTTCAATGGCCTCGAGCCAGGGGTTCTCACGAGGCGGTTGGTAGAAGTGACCATGAATGCAGATGTATCGTTCCATTTTTGGTGTATCTCTCTTTTGAACTATCCATTTCCCCTTCTATTGAAAGAAGGAAGACAGGAACATGAATTAGGCTGCAGAGGCATAGTTCAAACGAAAGGATTCAGAATTTCAGACGTCTTCTAATAAAACGCCCGAGATTAGAACCATAGCCTTTAATCCCCTCTTCTCTGAGGGTTCCCAAAGGTATCTCTGCCCTGGCAGCACCTGTATGTCCCC
>DAOVAK010000695.1 GCA_030671095.1 Deltaproteobacteria bacterium
ACCTACTGGGAGTCCTGGCCCCCACGGCGGTAATATGGATAATAAACACCTAAGTGCTGGGAGCAGTATTTTTTTACGGGTCTTTGTGGAAGGGGCGCTTCTCTCCATTGGCGATTTACACGCAGCAATGGGTGATGGAGAGTCTAATTCATCTGGTGTTGAGGCTGCAGGCCGGGTTACACTTCGTTGTAATCTAGTGCAGGGTTTAGATGTGAAACAGCCGTTAGTTGTTACGCCTTCCGAGGTTCAGATGTTGGGACATGGAAAGACATTAGAAGAGGCTTGCCGGTTGGCTTTGGATCATATGGCTAAATTAGTTTGCAACGAATTGAAGATAGGCTACAAGGATGCGGCTATGCTTATTAGCATTGCCGGAGACCTTCACATCTGTCAAATTGCCAACCCCCTTGTCGGGGTAAGAGTCTCGCTTTCCCGGGAATTTTTTTCGGATGCAAGTTGGCTTTAGTAAGCCCCTGTACGAAGAAATAAGGCGTCACAATACTCAAGATTGATGATCTCGCATAAAGTCAGAAATCAGACGGCACAGTAAAAAGCTCCAGATGCAAGGCGCGCGAACTTGCCTGCTGGCAAGCAGGTCTTTAGGAATGAGGCGTACTTACCAGTACGTCGCAATGACTAAAGATGAAGCGCAATCCCGCCATGGCGGGACAGATGGACTTTTTACGAAGCCGTCAAGATTGGAGGAAAAGAAACATGGAGTTGAAGGGAATTTCGACGGAGATACCTGGGGAAGAGGTGGTCAAGATCTCGGCCCAGAGACTTAAGGATTTTGCTATTGAGGCCTTAGTTGAACGGAAAGTCCCCAGAGATGAGGCTGAAATTACAGCTGATTGCTTGGTGGATGCTGACCTAAGAGGGGTTTACTCTCATGGCATCATGAGGCTTCCGGTATATATAAATCATCTAAGAAAAACAGGCCCAGGAGGCGTGATGCCGAAGGCCGAGATCACCATTGTTAAAGAGGGTGATGCGTTTGCCCTTGTTGACGGTGGTAACGGCCTTGGTCCGGTAGTTAGTGTCAAGGCCATGGATATCGCTATTAAGAAGGCAAGGACCTCAGCGATTGCTAGCGTCGGGGTTCGAAACAGCAATCATAATGGAGCGGAGGCATACTACAGCGTGATGGCGCTAGAACATGATATGATAGGATTTTGTATGAGCGTCGGGGGTAAGAATATTATCGCCCCATGGGGTGGGCTTACACCCTTGCTTGGGAATAATCCGTTTTCCTTTGCTATACCTGCCGGGGAAGAATTACCTGTGGTTTTTGATATGGCCTGTAGTGTGGTGGCCCGGGGTTGGATCATGCTCGCAATGAAAAACAACTGGGAGATCCCGGAGGGCTGGGCGGTAAATAGGGATGGTGAGCCCACTCGAAACGCTAAGGAGGCCTATGATGGTCTAGTTCTGCCGATCGGGGATTATAAGGGCTACGGTCTAGCTCTAATTGGCTGTATCCTCGGAGGGGTTCTGACAGGAGCCTCTATCGGGAGTGAGGTCACGGATTTAGGTGGGGATTTCGATAGAAATCAAAATATAGGGCATTTTACGGGGGCCCTCTCTATTGAAAGATTCATGGAGGTGCAAGAATTCAAAGGCAGAATGGACAGGTTAATCAGGGAATTAAAGTCTGCAAGATTAATGAGGCAGGTGGAGAAGATTTATCTACCAGGTGAAAAGGAATTTGAGGCCAAGGCACGGAACCTGCGGGAGGGTATTCCATTAAGTAAAGCTATCCTTAACGAGTTAAACAAGATGGGGGAGGTCAGATTAGATATTTAACCTCTAAAGTGTAACAGTTCAGCCACCAAGGCACAAAGAAGGGATATGAATTATAAAACTTTACCAAAAAGAGAAGAATCAATAGCTGAAAAACTGTAGATGCAGCGTATACCATTTAAAACGCGGTATTAAATGAACTATATTGTAATCTGAGTGCCTGCCCGCCACCTGCCCGCCATCGCTCTCGCTCAGGCGAGGCGGGCGGGTCGGCTTCGCCTTAGGCGAGGCGGGCGGGTCTTCGTTTACCCCGCCTGCCCCGTAGCTCCGGGAGATGGTACTGGGGTAGCTCCGGAAGATGGTACTGGGGTGACTTTGTGGCTGAACTATTACAAAAATATGAATCTGTTGTGGAAATGTGATATAAGGGCTTTGTCTTATTGGTTTGCGGCATACAGCGGATCCTGACTTATTTTAGAGGGGTAG
>DAOVAK010000562.1 GCA_030671095.1 Deltaproteobacteria bacterium
AATCATCCGATGCCTTTTGCGGTTGTAAGACCTCAATCTGGTGCGTGACGGCCAATTCCTTTATAGGGGAAGGGATCCGTTTCCTCCCTCTTCCTTTGGGCCGATCCGGTTGCGTGACTACAGCGAGTATTTCATGACCCTCTTGAATGAGGGTTTCTAAGGTGGGAACGGCGAACTGGGGTGTGCCCATGAATATCACTTTTGGCTGGCTCGGGAATTTCTCTTTGGAAAGGCTTGTCATATTCTATTTCTTCTTTGGAGACTGCTCTTCCTTGAGCATCTTCTTTAGCCGCTTATTATAAAGGGCCCTTTTTAGGTTGCTGATATGATCAATAAAAAGGATACCATTGAGATGATCAATCTCATGTTGCAAACACCTGGCAAGAATACCTTCAGCCTCAATATCGACCGGGTTGCCGTCTATATCCACGCCTCGCACCTTTACCTGTGCCTTCCGGCTGACCTCAGCCGAAAAATCAATCACACTCAGACAGGCCTCCTCCTTGACAATATCCCCTTCCCCCAAAACGATTTCTGGATTGATGATGACAGAGAGACTTCGACCTGCGTCGGCGGGAGAGACATCGTATATGAGAACCCGTTTAAGTCCTCCCACCTGGTTCGCGGCTAGACCAATCCCCGGGGCCGCATACATGGTTTGGGCCATCCTATCCACCAACTTCTGGATTCCCTCATCTATGTTCTCAACCAGCTCGGTGGTGACCCTCAAAATTGGGGCCGGGTACGTGTATATCTTCACCTTCTCTGTCATGCTCACAGTTTCTTTTCTTTTGGGTTTTCCGTATCTAAAAGGAGATTTATTTTGTATAATTATGGTTTAAATATTAAAACTTAAACCGTAATAAATCAAGGTAGTATAAGAATAAACGGCCTTGACTTTTCCATGTCTTACTCCTATTCAGTGGGCACCATGAAAGAAGTCATTAATTTTCTCTTTGAAGTGGGCATGTTGAAAAAGACCCCACGAACAGGGTACCAGTTCCTCGGATCTGGACAAGAGTCGGTGGCTGAGCATTCATTCCGTACGGCCATTATTGGATATCTGCTGTCCCTCAAGGAACCGAGAGCGGACTCACGAAAAACCATGCTCATGTGTCTCTTTCATGACCTCCACGAAGCGAGAACAGGGGATCACAACTATGTGAACAAGAGATATGTCCATGTGCACGAAGAGAAGGCTATCAGAGATCTGTCGCGGGAACTGCCTTTTGGTGATGAGATCATCTCCCTTACCCGGGAATTCACTGAGGGAGAATCGCTGGAAGCACGTATCTCAAGGGATGCGGATCAGCTTGATCTTATTCTTGAGCTAAAGGAGCAGCAGGATTTGGGCAACGAATCTGCCGGCGAGTGGTTGTACTATGCCGAAAAAAGGCTCCTTACGGACAGCGCAAAGAGTCTGGCCAAAGCGGTTATGAATACAAAATTCACCGATTGGTGGTTTGAGAAGAAGACAGATTGGTGGGTAAATGGTCCTGCAAATGATGAAAAGGAGCATGATTAATACCTCTCTCTTCCAATCCGGGGCGGTCATGAGGGTCAGTCTGATCCTCTCCTTGTTCTTTCACGCTGTCACAATCCTTGCATTGCGAGAGGCCTTTCCCTTGCATTGGCCCGTGGAGGAACTTCGAACCTACCGGGTGGACCTGATCAGACCCCCTATCGAAGATATGGATCCCGAGGAACTCTCCGCTCCTGATATCTCGCGAACGGAGCAAGAGCCAAAGCCGCCGCCTTCATTGGACCAAGATACCATCTCCCTGGATACCAAGGACGAAAGATATGTGACCTATGCCAAGCTCATCAAGGAGAGGATTGGGTTCCACTGGAAATATCCACCAGATGCGTTGGAAAGGCTTCTTGAAGGGAAACTAATGGTGGTCTTCAGCCTCGCCAGAAAAGGGGAAGTGATCCAAATAAAACTCAGGAAAGACTCTGGACATGAGATTCTCGATAAGGAGGCCATCCGGGCCATCAATGCCGCTGCCCCCTTCCCGTCCTTTCCAGGGCATATCAGAGTAAGCCGCCTTAATATAAAAGCAAGCTTTGATTATCGGCTCACTTCTAAGAAGTAAAGAACCCATGCCTAGAGGGACTGGCTTTGCTTTTGACCACTGTTAGAGAGCTTATGACGGCTCACTGCTTTTGCAACGTTCTTGGAGTGTTGGAGTAATGGAGTAATGATAAGGACTTATTCAAGTTGAAATTCGGGTTTTAGGTTTTTCCAACACTCCAATACTCCGACACTCCATTACTCCATAACCCCATGTATTTTGCTTCATGAGCGGCCCGAAAGCAGTGATCATCATAAGAATTTAATAATAGACATCATTTTCCTTATCTATCTTTAATTAATCCTATCTTGACTAAAGAAATATGGTGATTATCATTCTGTTATCAGAGCTGTGTATTTGTAAAAAAATAAAGAGATGAGAGGAATATGTCGGGCAAAGATTATTATCAAACCCTGGGTGTCTCCAAATCAGCCTCTCCTGAGGAGATAAAAAAGGCCTACCGTAAGCTGGCCCTCAAATACCACCCCGATCGAAACCAGGGCGATAAAGGGGCTGAGGCCAAATTCAAAGATATCAGTGAGGCCTATGCCGTACTGAGCGATGCGGAGAAGAAAAAGCAGTATGACATGTTCGGTGCGGATGGCTTTCATAGGCGATTTACCCAGGAAGACATCTTTCGAGACTTTGACTTTGGAAGTATCTTCAAAGAATTTGGCTTTCGCACAGGTGGAAGGGGCCCAAACATCTTTAGCCAGATATTTGGAGGCCCGGGGCAGGCCCATTACAGGGGTGGCAGACCTTTTGACTC
>DAOVAK010000813.1 GCA_030671095.1 Deltaproteobacteria bacterium
CGTCCTCCGGCGAGCAGTGGTCAAAATGCTCATGAGTAATGAGGATGAGATCCGCTTTGGGGCCGGAGGAAATCTGGTAGGGGTCGATGTAGATGGTCTTTGCGGCCTCAATCCTGAAGCTATCATGTCCTAGCCAGAAGATCTTTTTAGCCATTTCCTCAATCATGAATTCCACCTCCCATCTTCCTATAAAGGTTCAAGGACGATTTTGTGATCCACCAGTGAGAGGGCCTTGATCTTGGCCTTCACTTTCTTCTGCTCCCCGAAAATATTGATCATCTTTATCTGATTTTCCTCCGATTCAAGGAGATCAACACTCTCAAGGAGGAGTTCTTCCTTACCGTCTTTCAACAAATAGGCTGCTGCTTCACACATTTTTATGCATCTCCTTTATATCCTGCACCACCTGATCCACCAGATGGGGTAAGGGCTCACCTGTGACCCCCACGAGTCTTACCCTCTCCTGCGTTAAAGGAATCAGGATCTTCTTGGCCCCACTGGAGCTCACGGCCTGGGCCATCCTGGGCGTCACTTCTCCCATCATGGCATCGGGCATGAGGATCGCTAAAGGCCCGATAATCACGTCTACCCTGGGGCTGGTATAAAAAATGGCATTCTCCCCGGTGGCGCCCCTATTGGCTCCAGCCTTCATCATGCGGGATGTGGCAATGGAGTTGGTGCCAAGGGCTAGTATCTCCACCTCTTCTCTGATTGCACTCCGAAGGCCCTTGATAATTGCGGCTCCTATACCCCCACCCTGCCCGTCCATCACCATGATTATCATCGTTTCCCCAAAAGGACCTGAGGCTCCGCCCCCTGCAGAACGTTGCAATAAATTCTGTAATAGAAGTGCGCACTATCCATGGTAGACTTAAGCTCTACTGACGGCCCAACGCCCTTAGGCTCTCCCGCGTTGAGCATTCATATGGCCATCATATATCATGTTGCGGCCCTGAATAGCTAGCGAAGCTTCGCCTCAAACCGACGAGTTGGTGGAATAAATATCACATTTCTTGACCCGAAGAGATACCAGATACCTGATCCCCGATGCCGGATAAACTAAAAAGGAATTCCTCTTAATCCGGTATCCGGTGACCGGTATCTGGTATCACGTGTTAACTTGTAGGAATCACCAAACATTTCAAAACCCTGGCCCAGACCTGGCTTACAATGCATGAGCTATAAGACTTCCGTTTGGGAAAGATTAGGTCGTCAACAGAATGATCAACATAAATAGCGCTCTCCGAGGCGTAGGCTCTACGAGCCGGAGGCCAGGGCGGGCTTGACACAAATGTTAACATCTTCGCTTATGAAGACTCCTAGTTCTCCCAGGAGGTTTGCTCTATCATGAAATCTACCCCTCATAACTTGGTCATGTCCGCGCTGTATAATGGAAGAAAAGGTGACCGACCACCTGTGGGAAATCCCACATCCATTGTTTGCCACGATCTTATGGATGCCTGCGGAGTTCCATTTCCCCAAGCCCATTTGGATGCTCAGGCCATGGCAGAACTTGCCATTGCTGGTCATGAGATTGCAGGCTTCGATACGGTCATGCCTGAATACAGCGTCCATCAGGAGGCCGC
>DAOVAK010000057.1 GCA_030671095.1 Deltaproteobacteria bacterium
CTCTCTCCCGATCTTGTTATTATGGATGTGACAATGCCTGATCTGAATGGAATTGATGCGACGCGTATTATTACTTCCGGGTCGAACAACACCAAAGTCATTGCCTTATCCATGTATTCAGACAAGCAGTTCGTACAGGGAATGATCCAGGCGGGGGCTTCAGGCTATCTACTGAAGGATTGTGCCTTTGAAGAACTGGTCAGTGCCATCCAGGCCGTCATTCAAGGGGACACCTACCTGAGCCCCGGGATCGCGGGCATCGTTGTACAGGATTATTTAAACAAACTCACGACCGACAGATCCTCTGCGGATACGGTCTTAACTAACAGGGAAAGGGAGGTGCTTCAGCTTATCGCTGAAGGCAAAAGTACAAAAGAGATTGCCGCCCGCCTGGGTGTGAGTGTGAAGACCATTGAAACCCATCGGCGGCAGATCATGGAGAAATTGGGGATCTTCAGTATTGCGGAGCTCACCAAGTACGCCATTCGGGAAGGCTTGACTTCCCTTCATATCTAATTGCTCTCCCACCGATTGATCCCGCCACATATCTACAGAATCCCATATCACCACCCACTAACAACTTAAGATGAGCGGCCTCATGGGCTTAAGGAGCGCTGCGCTCAAGGAGCGTCCACCTGCGGTGGACTCGATGAGCACTGCGTTTAAGGGTCACTTCATTCAAGGTCAGTAGGTAATCGTAACTTTTGACAGGATGAACAGGATTGTTCGGATTATTCACTGATTAGGAGAATAATGGATGAAAGATCTAAGTCATATCAACTAAGTAGCGGCTCACTGTTGACAAAAGCCATAAGGATTGTTAATTCATTCTGAAAAATAGCTTGCGGAAAGGAGAACGAGATGTCAGACCTTTTAGCGGTGACCGACGAGACTTTTGATGCAGAGATCGTAAATTCAGATATTCCTGCTCTGGTTGACTTCTGGGCAGCATGGTGCGGCCCGTGCAGGATGGTGGGCCCGGTCGTGGAGGAGCTGGCCAAAGAATACGCAGGAAAGATAAAAGTGGCCAAGATGGATGTCGACCAGAACCGACAGACGCCCGCCAAATTTGGCATAAGGAACATACCTACGCTTCTGTTCTTCAAAGGGGGAGAGTTGGCCCAGACCATCGTAGGTGCCCACCCCAAGAGTCATATCGAAGAAGAATTGAAAAAACTGCTATAAATGCATGATATAATTATTATAGGCGGCGGGCCGGCAGGGTTAACAGCCGGCCTCTATACGGCAAGGGCACGTTTGAATGTTGTGCTGCTGGAAAGGCTTGCTCCTGGAGGACAGGTCCTGAACACCGATTGGGTTGAAAACTATCCGGGGTTTCCTGATGGAATCTCCGGATTTGAATTGGTGGAGAGGATGAAGACCCAGGCGGAGAATTTCGACCTTCCTATACAATTGGAAGAGGTGATGGGGTTAGAATTTTCCCCGGATAAGAAGATTGTGATCACGAACAAGGGGCGGTTGGAGGCAAAGGCCCTCATCATTGCAACAGGAGCGACACCCAAAAAACTGGGGATTGAAGGCGAAGACCTTCTCACAGGTAAAGGGGTCTCTTACTGTGCCACCTGTGATGGCCCCTTTTACAAGGATCAGGAAGTGGTTGTGATCGGTGGCGGGGACACAGCATTGGAAGAGGCCATCTTTTTAACCCGTTTCGCCAGTACGATTCATCTCGCCCACCGACGGGATGAACTGAGGGCCGTTAAACTGCTCCAGGACCGTGCCATGGCCCAGGAGAAGATCAAATTCATATGGGATACAATTCCGCTTAAGATTTTGGGTGAGAAGGGGGTTGAAGGCATTGAGCTCAAAAATGTGAAGACCGGAGAAGTAAGCCGCAAAGAGGCCCAGGGTGTTTTTATTTTTATAGGGACTGAACCCAATGCAGAGCTGATCAACGGAATGGTCCAACAGGACGAGAGTGGTTTTGTCATCTGCGACGAGAGGATGGAGACTTCTGTCCCTGGCGTGTTTGCAGCCGGGGATATCCGGTCCAAACCCTGGCGCCAGATTTCAACAGCTGTGGGGGAGGGCGCGACGGCCTCATTTCATGCGGAGAGATACCTGGAGGATTTGGATCAGGTTTAAGTCCCTACCATAGATGAAAACCCCGCAGAGGTGATTAAGTTATGGGTATGAATAGATCAAGCCTTATCATAGGGAATATACTTCTGGGAACGATAGTGCTGTTCCTACTGGGAGGGTGTTCTCTCTACGAAAAATACTTTGGAGGCAAGGAAGACAAAAGACCCGCTGAACTCATGCGCGAGGGAATGAAAAATTTTGAAAGGGGGAACTATGAAGAAGCCACTGAGGCCTTTGAGCTGCTGAAAGACAGGTACCCATACAGCAAGTATGCCATTATGGCAGAGTTGAAAATGGCCGATGGCTTTTATGAGAAAGAAGAGTTTGAGGAAGCCTATGCTGCATATGATGATTTTGAAAAGCTCCATCCCAAGAACGAAAATATCCCCTATGTGATCTACCAGAAGGGCATGTGCAATTTTCGGCAGGTCACCACGATCGATAGGGATCAGAGTTTTACCCTCAAGGCCAAGGATGAGTTCGAGCGGCTGGCAAGAAGGTTCCCAAGAAGTGAGTATGCGAACAGGGCCCGAAAGAATATAAGGCAATGCCTCATATACCTGGCGGGATATGAACTGTACGTGGGCCACTACTATTACAGGATGGGCAAGTTCAGGACCGCCATGAACAGGTATACTTATCTTATTCAGAACTACCCCGATATGGGGCAATATCATGAGGCCCTGGATTACATCAGCAGGTGCAAAGAAAAACTGAAAGAAAAGGAGCCTCCTGTACAGGAAACTGAAAAAGAGGAAAAAAAAGAGAAGAAGTCTGGAGCACCCAGAATGTGGACCTTTTAAAGAGAGCATCCCGCTGCAGCGGGATTTAAGGAGCGTCCACCTCCGGTGGACTTGAGGATCGTCCCGAAAGAATTCGGGACTTGAGGCAAAAACCTTAGACTACCTACCTCTATTTTCAATGATTTCATACACAGATTCGAGGGCGCGTCCAAGATTCTCGGGTCTGCTTCCCCCACCCTGAGCCATATCAGCACGACCACCCCCTTTTCCTCCCACAGTCGATGACAACTGGCTGATGATCTCCCCTGCCTTGAAACGATCCTGAAGGTCTTTGGTGACCACGCAGACTAACATGGCCTTGCCCTCTTTTTTGGCGCCCAGGACAATAATACCAGAGCGGAATTTATCCTTGATTTGATCGGCATATTCTCTCAGATCCTTTGGGGAAGCGGCATCCATCTCCTGGGAAAGGACCTTTACGCCATCGATCTCCCTTACGCCCTCAAACAAGTCCCCTGACCTTGTAGAGAGGAGTTTTGCCTTAAGGGATGCGATCTGTCGATCTCTCTCTTTCTGTTCCCTCAGAAGTCTCCCCACTTTCTCTTTTACTTGATCTGGTACGCTCTTCAGGAGCGAGGCCACAGACTTCAATTCATCATCCTGGTTCTGAACGTATTCAAAGGCCGCCTTACCCGTCAGCGCCTCAATTCGACGCAGGTTAGCCCCTACGGCGCTCTCACTCACGATCTTGAAGAGCCCAACATTACCTGTCCTTGCGGTGTGGGTTCCTCCGCACAATTCCATACTGATTCCATCTCCCACACGAACCAGCCTGACCTCTTCACCATATCGCTCTTCAAAAATGGCCATGGCCCCTGTTTTCATGGCCTCTTCCCTCGGCAACACATCGGTAGCCACGGGATAGTTTTCCCGGATATACCTGTTCACAAGGGCCTCCACCTCTTTTAGTCTCTCCTGGTCAACTTGGGTAAAATGGCTGAAATCAAATCGAAGTCTGTCCGGAGCGACCAGGGACCCGGCCTGCTTGACGTGGTCTCCGAGTACCTCCCTGAGGGCTGCATGAAGGAGATGGGTTGCTGAATGATTGCGGGCAGTGGCCTTTCTTTCCTCCTCGTCCACTTTGGCCTCTATCTCATCGCCCAATGAGAGTGTCCCTTCTTCTATTCTCCCCTTGTGGATCACAAAATCCTGGCCAAACTTCAGCGTGTCTTTTACCCGCAGTCTCATTCCGTCTCGGATCAGCCAGCCCGTATCTCCCACCTGTCCCCCCGCCTCCCCGTAAAAGGGCGTAAGATTGAGGATGACTTCCACCTCATCCCCTGCTTGGGCAGAAGATGCCTCATTGCCTCCCACAAGGAGCGCGATCACCTTTGATTGGGAATTCATGTTCTCGTAACCTACAAATTGACTGGAAAGCCCTTTTGCAGTGAGTTTTCGATAGGCTCCCGGAATCTCTTCCTCTCCGCTACCCTTCCACGACTCCTGAGACTTGGTCCTCTGTCTCGCCATGGCCTGTTCATATCCGGCCATATCCACCACCAGTCCCTCCTCCCTGGCCACATCCTCCACAATATCCACGGAGAGTCCGTAGGTATCATAGAGCTTAAAGGCCAGGTCGCCCGGGATGGAGTCGTCTTCCTTATCCTTTAATGCCTCTAAGTTTTCCTTCAACACCCGCATTCCATAGTAAAGGGTGTCAGCAAATCTTTTCTCCTCGTTAAGCACAACGCCTTGAATAAGACTCCTGGCACTGACCAGTTCTCCGTAATCCTCGCCCATGATATCGATCACCTTGTCCGCAACGAGATGGAGAAAAGGGTCATTGAAGCCCAGCACCTGCCCGAAGCGTATGGCCCGCCGGATAATACGTCTCAGGACATAGCCCCTTCCTTCATTGGATGGCATGATCCCATCCCCTATGAGAAAGGCCGCGGCGCGGGCGTGGTCAGCAATGACCCGAAAGGATATGTCCTGTTTTTTATTCAGCCCGTACCTCTTTTCGGACAAGACCTCTATGCGGCCTATGATGTCCTTAAATGTGTCCGCATCATAGTTGGACGTAACCCCCTGCACCACGGCGGCCAACCTTTCAAGGCCCATACCCGTGTCGATATTGGGGCTTGGCAGGGGATTCAAGTTACCCTGAGCATCACGATCAAACTGGGTGAATACGAGATTCCATATCTCCAGATACCGGTCGCAGTCGCAGCCGGGCGCGCAATCCGGTTTCCCGCAGCTCAAGGCCTCTCCTTGATCGATCAGGATTTCAGAGCAGGGGCCGCATGGCCCTGTGTCACCCATGGCCCAGAAATTGTCTTTTTCACCAAGCCGGACGATTCTCTCCGAAGGAACGCCCATACCACGCTCCCAGATCTTGTAAGCTTCGTCGTCATCCTTGAAAACTGAGACATACAGCTTGTCTGCGGGGAGTTTGTAGCCATGGGTCAAAAGCTCCCAGGCCCAGGCTATGGCCTCTTCCTTGAAATAGTCCCCAAATGAGAAGTTCCCCAGCATTTCAAAAAAGGTGTGGTGGCGTGCCGTATAGCCCACATTTTCCAAGTCGTTGTGTTTTCCTCCAGCCCTTACACACTTCTGCGAAGTGGCGGCTCTGGTGTAGCCCCTCTTCTGTTCTCCCAAAAAGAGGCTTTTGAACTGAACCATCCCTGCATTGGTAAAGAGGAGGGTGGGGTCATCCCTGGGTATGAGTGAGGAGCTGCTTACGATCTCATGCTGATGGTCTTTGAAATATTCTAAGAACTTCTGCCTGATCTCTCTGAAATTCATCAATTCGCTCCGGTTTGTTCCTACTTCCGGGTCTCCTGCTCCTGTGGCTTCTGATCCTTCTCTTCAAGTCTTTTGAGACCCGTCTTCTCCACGACAAGAGCGCCAATGCGATCTCTGATGTCCTGATTTTCACCCAAGAATCTTTTCGCATTTTCTCTTCCTTGGCCGATCCTCTCTCCTTCAAAGGAATACCAGGCTCCGCTCTTTTCCACGAGTCCAAGGCCCACGCCCAAGTCAAGGATGTCTCCTTCCTTGGAAATTCCTGTTCCGTAAATGATATCAAATTCGGCGTCTTTGAAGGGTGGAGCTATCTTGTTTTTCACCACCTTGACCCTGGTCCTGTTGCCCACCACCTGGTCACCCTCCTTGATGGCACCGATCCGGCGGATGTCCAGTCGCTGGGTGGCATAAAATTTCAGGGCATTCCCTCCGGTGGTGGTTTCCGGATTCCCAAACATGACACCGATTTTCATCCTTATCTGATTGATGAATATGACGCATGTCATGGATTTGCTGATGGTGGCGGTCAGTTTTCTCAAGGCCTGGGACATAAGCCTCGCCTGAAGCCCAATGTGCTGATCACCCATCTCACCCTCGATCTCAGCCCTTGGCACAAGGGCTGCAACTGAATCGATGATGAGCACATCTATGGCACCGCTTCTGACCAGGATTTCCGTAATATCCAGGGCCTGCTCACCCGTATCCGGCTGTGAGACCAGAAGGCTGTCCACATCCACCCCTAATTTCCTGGCGTAACCCACATCCAGGGCATGCTCAGCGTCGACGAAGGCGACCATGCCTCCCTGGGCCTGGGCTTCGGCCGCCACATGGAGGGCCAGGGTGGTCTTGCCTGAGGCCTCGGGTCCGTATATTTCCACCACCCTTCCCTTGGGGACACCACCGATCCCGAGGGCCAGATCCAAGGCAAGTGAGCCGGTGGAGATGGCGGGCAGATCGATCACCCTCTCCTCGCTCATCTTCATGATGGAGCCCCGACCAAACTGCCTCTCAATCTGGGAGATGGCCTGTTCCACTGCTCTCTCCCTATCCATACGTTCTGCCATGCCTATACCCCCTCTTTGGTTATTCGTTATCTGTTATTGGCTCACGAAAAATGTCTAAAGTGAACTAAAGTTCTTCCTTAAGACCCAGTCTTCCACTATTCTCTCCGAGGCGTAGGCTCTACGAGCCGGAGGCCAATATTCCATTATTCCCTCCGGGCGTAGGCCAGGGTGGCGAAGCCACGAAGCTCACTTGTCTCCTGTCAAGGGCCAAGCTTCCAGCTTCGTATACACTGCGCCGGTGGGTTTCAAGTCGCTTTTGAACAAGATCAATTCATCCAATGAGCAGACGGAGCTGGATACATCCTCATGTTTTGATAGGGCCTGGTCCTGCTGGACATCCATCTTTTTGGGCTTCCGAAATCTACCAAAGGTCAAATGGGGTTTGAACTTCCTCTTCTCCTCCTTTATCCCAAAACCTGCAAGGTGTTTCTGCAGGGCATCCCTGAAGGTAGACATTTGTTCCAGATCCCCGTCCAGACCCAGCCAAAGGACCCTTGGAATACGCTTGTTAGGAAAGCAGCCGATCCCCTTTAAAGATATATCAAAGGGGCGGTACGTCTGACAAACGTCTTGCACACCCTTTCCCATTGCGGGAATATCTTCCGTTTCAATATTGCCCATAAAGACCAGGGTGAGATGTATGTTTTCCACCTTCACCCATCTTGCATTCAGGGTGGATTGCCTGAGCTCCCCGGAAACCCGGGCGACGATGTTCTTTATCTCCAAGGGCAATTCAAAAGCTAAGAAGGAACGAATCTTCATTAAGGTACCTTCTCACCCAATCCAGGGCCATCATAGAGGTGTTCAACTTGATCTGCTCTCTTGTGCCCCAAAATCGATACTTCCCCGAAAAGATCTCCTTCTCCACAGCCAGACCAATATGGACTGTGCCCACGGGCTTTTCCTTTGTGCCCCCATCGGGTCCTGCAATTCCAGAAACGGACAACCCGATATCTGTTTTCAGCCGGTCTCTGACGCCTTCGGCCATCTCCCGAACGGTCTGATCACTTACCGCCCCGAACTTCTCAAGCGTCTGTTGAGAGACATCTAACAGGTCCGCTTTGGCCTGGTTGCTGTAGACGACCACGCCTCCAAGAAAGTAGGTGGAGCTGCCCGGAGAATTGGTCAGCAGGTTTCCGATGAGGCCTCCGGTGCATGATTCTGCCACGGAGATGGTCTGGCCCCTTTCACTGAGCATCTCACCCAATACGTCTTCCATCCTCTGATTTCCGGTGGCAAATATGTATGACCCCACAAGATTTTTGATCTCTTTTTCCATCCGGTCCAATTCACCCATGACCGTGGGCTCATCGTGGCCTCGCAGGCTGATGGTGATGTGGTTCTCCGGGAAATGGGGATAGAACCCCAAAATAACATTCTCGTTTTTTCCCGGAAGATCCTTCAAAAGTTCTGCGATCTTTGGTTCGGTGAGGCCATAGAGCTTCAAGATTCTCTGTCTCAGCACGGGAAGCGTCTTGTAATGAAGCAGTATCTCGGGAAGGACAAATTTGTCCATCAGAAAACGCATCTGATCCGGCACGCCCGGGAGAAAATAGAGGCGGACCTTGTCTTCCAGGAGCGAGAAACCGCAGGCCGCCCCCTTGGGGTCGAGTATCTTAGAACCTTCCGGCATCCACGCCATCTTCTCCAAAGAGGAGGACATCTCTATTCCCCTCCTGTCCACATACGTCCTGATCAGTCGGAACATCTCGTCATTGAGACAGAGGGGCCTATCCAGGGTCTCAGCTACAATTTCATTGGTCACGTCATCTTCAGTGGAACCCAGGCCACCCGTTGCGATCACAAAAAGGGACTGCTTCACTGCCCGTTTCAAGACCTTTGAAAGCCTCTCTGCATCATCCCCCACAGTTGTGATCCGCGTGACTCGGAGCCCGGAGGCCGTGAGCCTTCCGGCGGCATACCAGGCATTTAGATCCAGGATTCTGCCGGAGATAAGTTCGTTACCAATGGTTATGATCTCACCTTGCATCCCAATGGCTCCGCTTTGCTCCGCCTAATGGAATAGTGGAGTGGTGGAAGAATGGGCTTGAAAGGAAACCAACGATCAGAAAGACAATTCCTCCCTAATAACCCAATATTCCATTATTCTCTCCGAAGCCGCTTCCAGCCCGTAGAGCTTCCAGGCCGGAAGGTAGGCTCTACGAGCCGGAGGCCAGCATTCCATCATTCCGGATGCTTTGGACAAGCGCGATGCCACCCAGATGAATTCTCCACATTAACAGGATGGAGATTCCGTCGCATCAATCATGAAATCCAAAGCATCAAAAGCCTCAGACTCAGATTTGCATAAACCCCGGCCAAAAGATCATCCAGGACAACTCCAGTTCCTCCTTTTAACCTCTTTTCGAGCCACCTTATGGGGAATGGCTTTGCTATATCGAAAAATCGAAACAGGACAAATCCTAAACAGAGAGTCAGCCAGGATAATGGCAAGAGGAAGAGGGTCAGCAAAAAGCCAGCCACCTCATCGACAACCACCTCTGGAGGATCATTTCGCCCAAGGCCTCTTTCGCAGAGACTTGAGGCCCAGATAGCCGTTGGAACGAGAAGGAGCAGGGCCAGTCCCTCATAAAACTCCCCCAGATGGTTCAGGGCCAGGACCAGAGGCACGGCCATCAGAGTCCCGAATGTTCCGGGCGCCCCAGGCATCAGACCCGCGCCAAACCAGGAGGCAAAGGCGAGGGCCAACTTCCCGGAAAAATCGGCTTTTCTGAAGGCGTCCCTAAGGGTCAAAGTATCAGATTGGGGTTCAGACATCAAGCGGGTATTGGAGTCAGTTAGCTGAGTGCCTAAAGTGTCTAAAGTGCCTAAAATGCCTAAAGTTTTTAGCCATGCCCGCTCTCGCATCAGGCAGCTTTGAAGATGGGCGGATTACCCGCGGAGCTGTGACGACGAGGCGTAATTCTTGAAGACCTTCGCTTTAGTTCACTTTAATGTTTTAGTAACGTTCAAAAGTGTTGGCACAATCTTTTGAATCACCAAGTTTTAGTCGGATAGCCGATTCTCCGGCAATGCCAATCTCCTCAAGGTGATATCTATTTTGCTCCTTGCCGGTGGTCTGATCTTTGAGACTTTGAGAAAAATTTCCTAAGTAATAACGGGACATTCCGCGATTAGTT
>DAOVAK010000059.1 GCA_030671095.1 Deltaproteobacteria bacterium
CGCAATTTATAAAATTTTGGACAAATCGTCCAAAATTTTATGCAGGTTTTACGCTCATCGAAATCATGGTGGTCATTGTGATCCTTGGTATCTTGGCCACGCTCATTATTCCCAGGTTTATGGGCAGAGAGGAAGAGGCACGGCGCACCATGGCCCGGGTCCAAATGGAGAGCATGGAGACCGCTCTGAAGCTATACAAACTGGACAGTGGCGTCTATCCCTCCACTGAACAGGGCCTTCAGGCCCTCGTTGAAGCGCCCACCATCGGTCAAGTTCCCCGCAAATGGCGGAAAGGGGGATACTTCGAAAAAAGCAGGGTCCCGAAGGACCCATGGGATAATGACTATATCTACCTGTCTCCGGGCGTTCATGGGGATTTTGATTTGATCTCATATGGGGCTGATGGAGAGCCAGGCGGAGAAGAGAACAATAAGGATATCAATAATTGGGAGGTGGAATAGCTTCCTGACGAGACGAGTGATGCTTCGTGAGACCAAAGGATTTACATTGATCGAATTAACGGTGGTCGTTGTTCTTATCGGCATTATTTTGACCCTGACGGTCCCCAGATTTCAAACGGCCATACTGACGGACGACCTGAAGGCAACGACCCGCAAAATGGTTGGCATAATTAAAGGCCTAAGAAATGAAGCCATTCGGGAGCAGAGGGAGTATTTTCTCCATTTTGATCTGGAATCAAACCGGTTCTGGATAGACTCCACTGGCATGACCGAGGAAGAACGGGCCCGCGCGGCCGAGAAGGCCTCCACCTTGCCTGAAAGGGTTCGGGTCCTAGACATCTGGTCCAGCAGCAAGGGCAAGAAAATGACGGGTCAGACAGCAATCCGATTTAGTAAGAAAGGATATGTCCAGCCATCGGCGATCCATCTGGGTGCAGAAGATGGCAGGCAATTCACGCTCGTATTGAACCCTTTTCTGGGAAGGGTCAAGGTCTATGATAGATATATAGAATTTGAGGAAACATGATGGAAAAAGAGGACGACGGCTTTACACTGCTTGAAGTGATGGTGGCGATAGCCCTCATTGCCATTGCTCTGATGGCCGTTTTAGGCTTACAGTCTCAGAGTATTTCTCTGGCGGGTGAAGCAAGGTTCAACACAACGGCTGCCCTACTGGCCCAGAGTAAGATGGCCGAAATCGAGAGTCAGGACCCTGAGGATTTGACTGCCGATTCAGGGGATTTTGATGAAGACTTTCCCGGCTACACTTGGAAGTTGAGTGTGAGCAATGTGATGCTTGATCGTCCTGAGAATGTCTCCGATCATCTTAAGCAGGTTGACCTCACCATAGCCTGGGGTGAGGATGAACAATTTCAATACGCGCTCAGAGTTTATCGGTTCTTCACAAAAACGCCATAACGCCGTGAATGCCATAACCTCAGAACATCTTATGAATCTTAGGGGCCGAGAGGGTTTCACGCTCCTGGAGATCCTGCTCGCCATGTTTATCTTCGCCATTCTACTTTCAACACTCTATACGGCCTATACGGGAACATTTCGAAATGTGGATGAGACCGAATCTCAGGCAGATATTTACCGAATGGCAAGGATCGCCTTGGAAAGGATCGCAGAAGATTTAGAATCCGCTTACATTCCCCCATGGGCAGTCGGTCCAGAAACTGAAGGGCAGACCCCGCAGGCAGCTCCATTTGTGGGAGAAACCGCTCAAATCAACGACAGGAGTGCTGACACCCTTCTGTTCCTTTCCAGGGCGCATCTTGTATTTGACGAAGAAGAAGTGGACACCACAGTCGCCCGGATCTCATACGATGTTCGACAGAGTGAGGAGGACGAAGAGATCTTTTTGCTTTACCGGTCGGATACTCACGGGTTTGAAGAGGGGCCGGAGCAAGGGACAGGCGGATTGATCCTTTGTGATGGCCTCCATGCGGTAAATTTCACCTATTACGACGACGAGGGCCGCGGTTATGATCGCTGGGATTCCACAAATGAGGAATTCAAGGACAGATTGCCCGTCATGGTCTCCATTGTATTGGAGTTTGTAGACAAGAGAAACCCTGAAGCACCGCTCAAATTCGTGTCGGGTGTGGTGCTTCCCATGGCCCAGGAGGGATATGAGAAGGCGCTTTAAGGACTGCAGGGGTTTTGCCCTGCTTCTGACCATATTAATCATCAGCCTGATGGTCACATTGACGCTTCAGTTCAATACTTCTATGCGCTCTGAGTTGTATGGGGCTGCAAATATGCGCGACAATACGCGGCTGAGCGCCATAGCCAGGTCCGGTTTCCACTATGCCCTTGCGGTTCTCTTTGAAGATGCCTTAGAAACGCCCTATGACTCCCTGCTGGAAGCCTGGGCAAACCCGGTGACCCTTTCTGCGAATTCGGATGCCATGTTCGAGGAGGGCCGTTTTGAGGTCCAGATCATTGACCATTCGGGAAGGATTCAGATCAACAAACTGGTCCAGCTAGAGGGTCAGGAGAAAGGAAAATATATTAAAGGACAGAAAGACCTCCTGAGAAGATTTCTTGGTTCTGAACAGTTCGATCTTGAACCCGAAGAGATTGACAACCTTATAGACGCCATCAAAGACTGGATCGATCCTGATAACGAGGCCACCAAATTTGGAGCGGAGAGCTCCTATTACCAGACGTTGGAAAGACCCTACTCATGCAAAAATGCGCCCTTGGAATTCCTGGAAGAACTCCTTCTCATCAGAGGCATCACCAAGGAACTCTTTTACGGGACTAAGGGAAAACCGGGAATCGCATACTATTTGAGCACCCAAGGGGAAGGAAGGATCAACATCAATACAGCCAGTCCACTGGTCCTAAGATCCCTTTCCGAGCATTTGGATCAGGAGATGGTGGAAGGTATCATCGCATACCGTGAGAATGAAAAGAATGACCTAAGCCAGCGTGGATGGTATAAAAAAGTGCGAGGGATGAGCAGCGAGGTGTCCATTGATGATCTTATCACCACCTCAAGCACCCATTTCGAGATTAGATCAGAAGGGCTCAAGGACACCATGAGTAGGCGGGTGCGGGGCTTGGTGGAGAGAAAAGAGGGTGCCCTGAGAATTCTGTCTTGGAGAGTAGAATAGGACAAGGACTAGTTCGCTTTGCTCACGATTGGAGTATTGGCCTCCGGCTCGTAGAGCCTACGCCTCGGAGAGAGCGCTGGAGTATTGGAGTTATGGGTTGATAGGAAGAAAAGCAACTAATAGAATATCTTCAGCTTTTGGTTACCGATACTCCATTACTCCACTACTCCATTACTCCATTATTCCATGTGCGTGGCAAAAATCGATTGTGAGTAAAAGAACCTTAACTCTGGTCTTTTCTAGAGATTTCGAGAGGTCTCATCGTGCCCGGCAAGATTTTAGGCCTTCACATAAGTGAGGATTCGGTAACCGCCGTCCAGGTCCTAAGCGGGCTGAAAGGTTATCAGGTCACCGCCTGCGCACAGGTTATCATTGAGCAGGATGGTGGACTTGAAGGGGCCCTGAAAGGACTGTTCGAACAGACGGACCTGAAAAGTGACACCTATCTCACCTCAATCCCTGCGGAGAATGCCTCCTATCGCAACCTTCAAATGCCCTTTAAAGAACCCAAAAAAATCAGACAGACACTCCCTTTTGAAATAGAAACGGTGGTCCCTTTTCCCAGCGAAGATCTGGTGGTGGATTTTACGATTATAGAACGAGCTGATGAAAGTGAAGTCCTGGGCGTCTCCGTAAGAAAGGCCTATATTGCCGAATATCTGGCGCAATTGCAGGCTAATGGCATTGATCCGGACGTTCTGGATATTAGATGCGTCCCCACAGTTTCATGGCTCCTAAAGCAAGAAGAAACGCCTGACGATGGGCTCCTTCTTGAGATAGGTGGGAAAAGGAACCTCATGATCCTCTATCTCAAAAGACATATTGCCTTAATTCGCAGCTTTGCCGCTGACGGGGTTGCCCCTGAAAGCACCGACGCAGATGCCAGTAACAATGAAGTGGATACCTTGGCCCCGGAGGAAATTGAATCTCGCCTGAAGACCTTTTGCACAAACGTGCAAAATACGATGCATGCCTTTGCGTGGCAGATAAAGAAGGAAATTCGTCCTGAAAAGGTCTTTTTTACTGGCTCTGGAGTCCTCTATCCGGAGACGGGAGATCTCTTGGAGCGATTCCTGGATATTCCGGTTGAACAGGTCGATCTGCGGGGGAACAGAAAGGTTCGGTTGGAAAGCAGTGTGGCCAGGGTTTGGAATCCCGGGTTGATGGATAATGCCCTCGCCCTTGCGCTGCGGGACGATAGGCAGGGTCAAGGATTCAATTTCAGGAAAGATGCATTCGAGGTAAAGAGGCACTATTCTGCACTTAAGGCATGGATTCGAAAAGCAGCCCTGTTCCTCATCATTATCCTCTCTCTTTTGGCCGTTGATCTGGGTACGGAGTATTACCTTTTGAGCAAGCGGTATACCGCACTGGATCAAAACATCAAAGAGATCTTCAGGAAAACATTTCCTGAGACGAGAAGGATCGTGGATCCCGTGCAGCAGATGAGGGTGAAAATCAAGGAAATGAAAAATTCAACGCGCCCAGGGGTCAAGGCAAACCAAGGGGTCCTGCAAATCCTAAAGGATATTTCACAGCGTGTTCCCAAGTCCACGGATATGCATGTAACCAGGTTGGTCGTCGATCCTGAAACGGTTCGGATGAGTGGAGACACCGACACATTTAACGCCGTGGACACGATAAAGAACAGACTGGAACCTTCAGCCTATTTCAGTGCGGTGACCATCACATCAGCCAATCTTGATAGGACGGGAAAACGGGTTCAATTTGAGATAAAATTGCAACGGGCAAAATAAAGAATCATCATTATGAAACTTGCCAAACGAGAAAAATATTTTGTTGGGATTGCGGTCGGCTCCGTTGTGCTCTTTCTTCTCTTCCAACTACTCATCTTTCCTTTCTTTGAAAAGAGAGAACGGCTTCAAAGCGGTGTTAAGGCAAAGGAGGAGGCATTAAGAGAGATCATGAGGCTGAGCGGCGAGTATCAGGCCTACAAAGGGGATTCTCGAGAGATACAGCGACTGCTTGCCAAGCGCAAGAGGGGATTTACCCTCTTTGCCTTTCTTGAAAGGACAGCTGGAGAGGCCGGAGTCAAAGAAAACATAGACTCTATGAACCCTTCCGCGTCCAAAGGCACGGGGCCGCACAAAGAATCAATGGTGGAGATGAAATTGGAGGCCATTACACTGAATCAACTAACGCAATACCTTCATAGAATTGAGTCGCCAGAGGACCTTGTAAGTATCAAGAGAATTTCTATCAAGCAAAACAACAAGGAAGCCGGATACTTGGATGCCGTTTTACAGGCCCTGACATTTCAGTAAAGAATGGAGTAGTGGAGTCATGGAGTGTTGGATAAAATCAAAATTTATTTAAGGCAAGACCAATACTCCAGTACTCTCTCCGAGGCGTAGGCTCTACCCTCCGGCCTGGAAGCCCTACGGGCTGGAAGCGGAGCCGGAGGCCACCACTCTCTCCGAGGCGTACGCTCTCTGAGCCGGAGGCCAGTACTCCAGTACTCCGATATTGCATTTTGTTGTATAATAGTGTCTCCCAAGTATTGGACCCCTTATGAAGCAGTTCATACGGAAAAATCAAAAATGGTTCGGATACGTGCTGTACGCTGTTATTATAACCGCTGGGCTCTTGTATCTTCGTTTTCCTTCAGAGGTCATCAAGGATTATTTAGAAACAAGAGGTGAGAGATCCCATTCCCCATTCAATCTTTCAGTTGGACAAGTATCCCCTTCTCTACCCTTCGGCCTGAAGTTGCAGGAGACCCAAGTTTCGCAAAGTGCAAATCCCAACAAAATTATCTTCCGAGCCGACCGCCTCTCTATCAGACCCACCATTGGGGCCCTATTAGTGGGAAAATTGAATCTCTGTTTTGAGGGTCTGGCCTATGATGGTGTATTAAAAGGTTGCGCCAATTTTAGTGAGAAGAGCCTGCAAGCCCCTTTTTCCGCGTCCATTGTATTGAGGGACATCCGTATGGGCAAATATGACCTTCGGAGCCTAATTGGTCGTCATGTGGAGGGAAGACTGGACGGAACCGTGGCTTACAATGGAAAAAACAATCTCTTGATTGAAGGGAGTGGAGAAGCGGATCTAAGGCTATCCGATGGCCGCTTGGAACTCTTGCAACCCATTCTGAGCTTGGATTCCATCGATTTTAGCCAAGTCACCATAAAAATGGCCCTCCAAAACCGCAAGATCAATTTGACGCAAGTTGCACTGGAGGGGCCCAATATGCGTGGCACACTATCGGGAATTATCAGTTTGCGAAAAGAAATTGGAAAGAGCCGTCTTGATCTAAGAGGAACCATAGAGCCCTTTTCAGATTTCTTTAAGAGTCTTCCTGGCACTCAAGATACTGTGAAACTGTTCAAGCGGCGCCTGAAAAGGGGAACGCTCTCATTCATCATCCGAGGAACGCTCACAGAGCCAAGCATTCAATTCACATAATCTTATGGCAAAGCTTTATACCACCATTTTCAACCTTGTTGCCCTGTTTGTAGCCATTTACATTGGCGTAGATCTCTTTTACAGGGTCGTTGGTGCACAACTCATCTATGGGGACACGGAAGAGATCGTGATTGAGCAAGCCCTGCGGGTGGAGAATCGTAAAAGGCCTCCTTTGAAAGATTTCAGGGTGGTCATGGACAGAAACATATTTGGTTCCAAGGAGAAGGCCGCGGAAGGGATAAAACCCACAGACCTTGAAACCCTGGAACCCACCACTTTGAAAGTTGCGCTTTTAGGCACAGTCACAGGCAGTCAACAAAACGCCGTTGCTGTTATTGAGGAGACGGACAAAAGGAAACAGGGCCTTTACAGGGTAGGAGATAGTGTCCAGGATGCCATCGTAAAAATGATTCTAAGGGGGAAGGTGGTCTTGAGGGTTGGCGATAAAGATGAGATCCTCACCATGGAGGAGTCTTCCTCAAGAAGGGCCTCCTCAAAGGAAGAGGCTTCTCCATCTGGCAGACGCAGACCCTCAAGGGTTCCTGGAAGGGGCGCTTCCATAACGCTGAGACGTTCGGATGTCCAGGATGCCCTTAAGAATATCAACTCCCTCTTGTCTCAAGTGCGTATACGCCCCCATTTCAAGGATGGCAAGGCGGACGGATTGGCCCTAAGCAATATAAAAGGCGATTCCATTTTTGCAAAATTGGGATTAAGGGATGGCGATGTGGTTCAGGGTGTAAATAACAGGCCCATTAGAAGCCCTGATGACATCCTCTCCTTTTACAATAAACTGAGATCAGGATCTCGCATGTCACTACAAATAAATCGTAGAGGACAGGAGAGAACCATAAACTATAGAATAAGGTAAGGTTGTGTACACCTCTTTCTTCGGATTTAAGGAAAACCCCTTCAATTTAACGCCAGATCCGCGATACCTCTTTCTGAGCCGCTATCACAAAGAGGCCCTCGATCATCTGCTTTACGGAATTAACGAGCGAAAGGGTTTTATCGCCATTACGGGTGGAATCGGCACAGGCAAGACAACGCTCTGTCGTGCGCTCCTCAGCCACCTGGATGCCACCACCAAGAGCGCCCTCATACTGAATTCGTTCATCTCCGATATGGAGCTATTGAAGACCATTAACCAGGAATTTGGCATTGAGGTGGATTCGGGGGCTGAGAGTAATCAATACTATATTGATAAACTCAACCGTTTCCTGCTCCAAAATTTCAGCCGTGGCGGCAAAGCTGTCCTCTTGGTCGATGAGGCACAAAATCTCTCTCATACGGTCCTTGAGCAGATACGGATGCTCTCTAACCTGGAGACGGAAAGGGAGAAACTGATCCAGATCGTGCTTGTGGGCCAATCCGAGCTAAAAGAGCTCCTGGCAGCACCTTCCTTAAGGCAGCTCAACGAACGCATCATGGTTCGCTATGACCTAAAGCCCCTCGATTCCACAGACGTGCAGGGATACGTGGAGCATCGTTTGGTGGTGGCAGGGGGTCACGGGAACTTGCGCTTCACTGATGGCGTCTTTAAGAAGCTTTACGGCTATTCTCAAGGCAACCCGAGACGCATCAATGCGGTCTGTGACCGGGCCCTGCTCATTGCCTACGTGAAGGAAAAACACACCATCTCTAAGACAATGGTTGTGAAGGCCATTGAGGAGTTGCATGGAGAATTAAGGATTGAACCGGTCGTCAGCGATTGGTCCTGGAAAAAGCTTGCGTCATCCATGCTTCTTCTCCTGCTACTGATGATCGTCGCAGGCTTTGCAGGATGGAGCCTCAGGGAACACATTCTGGGGATCTCTCCGGTCAAGGAAGAACCAGCGCCCGTCAGAATCGTCAAACCCATAGAGCCTCCGCCCAAGCCTCCACCCAAAGAAATTCAAGCTGAAAAAGAACCGGCAACGCTCTTTCTGGATGAAAAGGCGAGCCTAACAGGGCTTTTCCACCTTTTTAGTAGTAAGCTGAGCGGAATGGAGCAGAATCTGGATGAGGTCCCTTATAATCTGGTTTCTTTTAATGTGGACCCTGAATACCACCTTTGGTTTAAGAAGCCTTTTCGGATACACCTTTCCGACGACGCAGCGACGCCTTCAGAAGGCCCTCGTTATCTTTTGATCCGTGAGGTTACAGAAGAGGGCGCCATTGCTGTGGACGCCGAAGGCGAGGAAAGACGCGTGACCAGAGATTTCATTGTTGGTCACTGGGGGCCGAAGCTCTCTTTTTTCTATCCTTCCAAGAACAAGGATATCTATTTGGCGAAGGGGACGGATGTTCCAGATGTTTTGGAGGTACAAAAGAGTCTCAAAGAAATAGGATACGAGGTGGAAACCACAGGAAATTATGATGAACACACGTTTCAAGGCGTCATGAAATTCCAGGGGGATCTGGGCTTAAAGGCTGACGGGATTGCGGGTCCCCGCACCAGGGCCTTATTATTTCAGATGTCGAAATAGGCAAGACGATGCTGGATGCTGGTCTCTGCCTGCCCCGCCCCGTTCCGGGTCGGGGCGGGGGATTCTTGATAAAGAAGACAAGATCCTTTCACTTTTTTATCTAGCATCAAGTATCTAGTATCCTGTATCATAGGGGTTGCCATGAGCCACATTAATGAGGCCCTGAGAAAGGCCCAAAAAGATAGAGATGCTCGTTCCCTGGAATACACCGGGATTCTTTCATCGCGGAAAGAGGAGAAGAGAACCTTTTGGAGGCGAGCCCTTTTGTGGAGCTCCGTTCTCCTTATTCTCATTTTACTCGCTTTCACATCCTACTCATGGTGGTATTCCAGAGGGCAAAAGACCCTAGAACCTGCTGACAAAAAAGCCCTCACGACACGGCCACAGGCTGGAAGGGTTGCAACCGTGAAACCCTCCCTTCTGAAATCTCGTGCCAGGGCGAAAACCTCTCAACCTAAGACTGTTAGGCGTGCAAAGGATTCTCCGCAAGAAGCTGCTGCCAGTGCAAGAGGATCTCAGCAAAATGCGGCCCGGGGTGCCAAAGCATTCTATGAAAAGGCCAAGCGTTTTCACAAAAGGGGCCGCCTTCAGGATGCGAAACGGTTTTATCAGGAAGCCCTCAGGTTGGACCCTCGCTACGTGGATGCATTAAACAATCTGGGTGTTATATATATTCGAGATAAAGAGTACATGGCCGCTCAACGGAATTTCGAAAAGGCGGCCCGGCTAAAACCAGGTTACGTGGATGCGCATTACAACTTGGCATGCCTTCACGCCATTAGAGGTGAGGTTACACAGAGTCTAACCCATCTGAAAAAGGCTGTGTCGCTGGACAATTCGGCTAGGGATTGGGCCCGAAAGGATACAGATC
>DAOVAK010000143.1 GCA_030671095.1 Deltaproteobacteria bacterium
CCCTTGAGCAGAATGGTGGGATCCTCCCGGATTTCCACATTTCTCTCGAGCCAGGACATGTCTGCGTTTTTTCGATCAGATAACCAGTCACGGAATTTGTCAAAATAGAGCGGCTTCGATGGCGGCGAAAATCCACAGGCAATAAAACCGAGGTTTTTGGCCTTTTCTTCAAGGCTCGAGAGCGAAGGAGTTTTTGTCATTGGGATTTTTGGCTGTTTAGAATTTGTTTCGGCCCGCCCTGGCGCGACCTAACTGGAACAAACTACTGTCACTCTACTCACATGGAAGCGCGGGTGAAAAAAACTCCTGCTTTTAGCCGGGTCTGGGCCAGGGATTTCGGCCCGCCCTGGCGCGACCCAATGTCGCATATTCTGATATCGCAGTGATACTTCGGAAGCGACGCTTAAAGAACTTAATCATTTCAAATCAGGTCTGGGCCAGGGATTTCGACCTGCCCGCCAAAGCCCACTGGTGCCGCAGAGCACAGGGAGTTTGCACTGGTGATTCGAGCTATTTTCAGATCCGCACGCTGTTTCAGGCATGGCAGGCGGGTATTCGGATTTCTATTTGCTTGTGAGAGAAGCTATGGTGCGCGCCTATCATTTTGTTCTTTGCGGGCACTGTAGTCTTTAATCGGCTATGGAAGGAGGGGTGCGTCTAGATCATAGGGGGTCAAGCTCTCAAAACCGTCTTCGGTAACCAGGGCGGTCTGTTCGAACTGCGCTGAAAGAGAGCCGTCATTTGTTACTGCCGTCCAGTTGTCTGAAAGAATCTGGAGATCTTTCTTTCCTAGGTTGATCATGGGTTCGATGGTGAAAACTATGCCAGGGACCAGGATGATCCCTCTTCCTTTTTGCCCATAATGAGGGACCTGGGGTGCCTCATGAAATTCAAATCCCACTCCATGGCCCACAAACTCCCTCACAACCGAACATCCTTCACCCTCCGCGTAACTCTGGATTGCCCAACCTATATCGCCGACCCGTTTACCGGGACGTACCACGGACAGTCCTTCCTTGAGGCTATTTCTTGCAACCTCCACAATCTTTCGGGCATCCGGTCCTGGGGTCCCCACGAAAAAAGTTTTGCTCGCATCCGCATAATATCCGTCCAGCCTGGGAGTAACGTCCACATTGACGATGTCACCGGTGTTTAGGACCCTATCTCCCGGAATACCGTGGCAGATCTCTTCATTCACAGAAACGCAAACACTCCTGGGAAAACCGCGGTAGTTCAGGGGAGCGGGCACTGCGCCGTTTTGGACGGTGAATTCGTGAACGAGCGTGTTTATTTCATCGGTCGTGATGCCCGGCTTGATGTGTTCCTCCACTAACTGAAGGGTTGCAATGGCTAGACGGCCAGCTTGCTTTATGGCATTTACATCTGCTTCTTCTTTAAGGCGAATGTTATGTTGACGCAGATACTTCTCTTTAATACTGATTCTTGGATTGGCCTTTCCTAAGCAACATCTCTTGTATTTGAGCCCGCTGCCACAGGGACAGGGATCATTTCGGCCCACTTTCTTCTCTCTGTCTCTCAGAAGCACTCCTGTCTCAACCTCACTTCAGAGCTATTTCGATTTTATCCACTCACTCGGCCGTGCTCCAGCCCCACTTTAATAAAGGCTTACGGGCTGGTAACGGCCTCGGAGAGGGGGTATGGGGGATTTAAAGAGATTGCCTCTCGCCCATAAGCCTTTCAGCATTGATCTCGAGGCCGAATGGCTTTCCCCCGCACTCAGTGACACTGAGTGCGGGGCTCGCAATGACTTTGGCGTTTAAGAATGTTGAACTATAACAGAATGAAGATCACAATTCAATCTACCACCATTTACCCTGATACACCATCAAGGCATCATCTGCTGTGCTCGTCCGCCTCCGGCGGATTGCCTTCCCGCCAGAGGCGGGCAAGCGATCGCTCCTCCCCCCGCCTTCGCGGGGGCAGGCTTGCGGCGTATTGGTCTATACGCCTCAGTCGTCGCTCCTCGGCGCCCCCGCTTTTAGCGGGATCTTCGACTTACATCTAATACCTTGCTGGTGATCAGGAATACTGCATAACCTGCTGATTTCAGTGCTGACTCCTAAAATTGACGGTGGATTTCTGATTTACCTGCTATAATAATACCTGAAAAAAATATTGATAATATTTGTTCCAATAGATATCAGAAGGAAACATATGACACGGAATAGTGGGGTAATGGAGTATTGGAGTAATGGAGTAATGGGAAGGAAAAGCGGAAAATCCTTTTTTATTTCATTAGTCCCACCACTCCAACACTCCATCACTCCAATTATGCAGGTTATGCAGGCGTTCCCAAAACCACACAGACGATAGGATTACCAACCTATTTTGAATAATCGAAAAAGAAAGCTCCTTCAAATCCCCCACGTATGGGCCTTCACCACCTACTTTGCTGAAGGATTCCCCTATACCATCATCCGTATCATTTCTTCTGTCTTTTTCCGCGATATGCGGGTCAGCCTAGAGGCCATCGGCCTCACCTCTCTTTTTGGTCTGCCGTGGGTTTTGAAATTCCTCTGGGGACCCCAGATTGATCAGTACGGTACCAAGCGACGCTGGATGCTTACCATGCAGTTTTTGCTGGTTTTCATGGTCATTGCTGTGGCCTTCCTCTCCCCTCTCCCTGAAGGAGGGGTTCGTATGATTGCCATTCTTTTCTTCATTGGCTCCTTTCTTGCGGCCACTCACGACATGGCAATCGACGGTTACTACATGGAGGCCCTTGATCGTAAGGGGCAGGCCAAATTTGTGGGATACCGGGTTATGGCCTACCGCATCTCCATGATGACGGGTACGGGTGTTATTGTCACCATCGGTGCCACAACGAACTGGCTTGTAGGGTTCCTGTCCGCGGGAGCCCTTTTGTCCCTCCTCTTCATATATCATCTCCTCCTCTTACCCAAGGTAGAAGAGGAAAGAATACCCATACGCAACTTCTTCAAGGCTTTCCTGAAATTTAGATTAATTATCGTGATTGTCTTGCTTGCGTTTATCATTATCGTTCTGCGATCAATCTTTGCTTTAGAATGGTATGAGCAACTTAAACACCAGTTACCGATTTTAGATAAGATCCGATTCCCGGGCTGGGTCGGGATAGGTCTTCTGGCAGCTCTCGTCCTCCTTGCCATCTTTAAAGGTCGGATAAAAAGGATCTTCTTGAGAGACAAGGATTCATTTTATTCCAGGGCCTTCATGGCTTACATGGATCGGGAAAAGATTGGGGCCGCCCTTGCCTTCATCATTCTCATGCGTACAGGGGAATCAATGCTCGCCTCCATGGCATCACCCTTTATGGTGGATCTGGGTATCAAGGTACATTACGGTTGGATCTCTGGGGGCGTGGGGCTCCCATTCTCCGTCATCGGCGCCTTGGTAGGAGGCTGGATGATCTCCCGATATACCCTGAAAAGAACAATCTGGCCTTTTCTACTGGCTCAAAATTTCACCAATATCATCTATATGTTCTTGGCCCTCAAGCTCAATAAATTCGTTATTCTTAACACAGGCGCCGAAATGCTAACGCCCATAGGCAGTCTCAGCCTATTGCTCGTAGCATCCGTGCACGCCTTTGATCAGTTTGCCGGTGGACTTGGCACGTCAGTGCTCGTGACCTATTTGATGAGGACCTGCCTTTCAGAATTTAAGGCCGCCCATTTTGCCATCGGAACGGGCCTTATGAACATCAGCGGAGTGCTATCAGGCGTGATGAGTGGTTTTTTGGCTGGATGGTTGGGCTATGGTTACTTTTTCGGAATCAGCTTCCTGGCATCCATCCCCGGGATGCTTATGATCTTCTTTATACCATTCCTAGAATCGAACAATGACTCTAGCACGAGTCATTAAAATCCCCCCTATCCCCCGCCCCTTTATCCCCTCCCACCAGATGCTGTGTCGTAATGTCATTGCTCGCCCGGTTAAATGGAGGCCGAATGATGTGCTACAGGCCTTCGCCCTGCTCTTCGTTCTTGTGAAGAGAGCTAGTCATTTCAAATGTATTTAACTGGGCGAGGGAGTGACCTGCCCGCCATTCCATCCTCCGTAGCAGACTACTGCGGAGGACGGGCGCTCTCGCTCAGGCGAGGCAGGCGGGAACGACCGAAGCAATCTCATAAGGGGTGAAATCAAGGAGATTGCCACGCCAGTTTACCCTGAGGAATTCGAAGGGCTCGCAATGACGGAAAGGGATTATGACACAGCCTCGCAGGGGAGGGGAAGCGGGATTACTCCGACATGGCCAAAAAGGTATTTGGGTCAAGCCTAACACTCGCATCAGGCTTTACATCGGTGTCGTGATCCTTCAGAAGTCTTAACACGACGCCTGACTGCGTAGGCTGCAACTGTATGATGATATTGAAGAGGTCATCCAACTCATGACATGGATAGGGGATTCCCCTTTCATTTACATCGGCAATGTGCCTATGGGTGAGTGCCGAAAACCATACCTCTACCTTAAATTGGTCTGCGATCTCTTTAAAACCTTCAAAGACGTCTCTGCCCGCCTTTTCAAAATCGAGTCCATCCACGATAAGGGTGTCCGGCACAAAGTCTATCTTCTCTACTAGGTTTTTCAAGTTCTCCCTAAGGCGTTTTATCTCAAAGCTTTGCTGTAGGTAGGCCAAAATCATCCTGTTCCTCTCAAAAAGCATTCTGACCTCATGTTCATCATCTATATTGAGGGCCTTTACGAGATCGTAGAAGATGACGTTGTAGTAGGAGGTGATTTTTTCGGGCACATCTTCGAGGGAGACATGGACCAGCTTTTCCTTACGAAACAGCTTGTCAAAGGCTATGTGGATCAGACACGCCGTTTTACCCACACCGGCCCGCGCCATGAGGACACCCAGATTTCCTCGGCCCAAACCTCTTTGTGAAGACTTTTCAAGAACCTTCAATGGACTCACTTTTATGAAATCTTTCATCGCTTCTTCCCCCTTTTTACCCGGTCTCTGAATTCGGCTTTCAGCGCCTCCGCCACGGCTTCAGGGGCCTTCGAATATCGAGAAAATTCCATGGTAAATTCAGCTTTTCCTTGCGTTAGGGATCTGAGGGTAGTGGCATAGCCAAACATCTCGGCCAAGGGAACCTCTGCCTCCACAGTTGTAAACACGCCATCTTCGGCAGAACTCATGATTAAG
This sequence comes from Deltaproteobacteria bacterium, assembly GCA_030671095.1. The sequence continues at coordinate 5,157 of DAOVAK010000143.1, forward strand.
CCCCTGCGCTGATTGATGGAGGCCATGACATTTCCCTGGAATTCTGAGGGGCATTCCACCGACACTTTCATCACGGGTTCCAATATGACCGGTTTTGCTTTTGAATAGGACTGTTTGAAGGCCCCTATGGCAGCATAGGTAAAGGCCCTCTCAGAGGAATCAACGGCATGGAATTGCCCATCATTCACGACAATCCGCATCCCAAGAACCGGAAATCCTATCAACCGCCCCTCTTTGAGGCATGACTGGAAACCCTTGTCCACGGCAGGCATGAATTCTGTGGGTATGACACCTCCTTTCACCTGATTTACAAATTCATATACAGTATCACCAGCAGGTTCCATATACCCGACGACACGACCATATTGACCGGACCCGCCCGTCTGCTTCTTATGAAGGTAATCGAACTCTGCCCTTCTTGAGATGGCCTCTCGATAGGCAACTTGAGGGACACCAGTCGCCACATCGGCCTCGAACTCCCTTTTCATCCTCTCCACGTATATTTCCAGGTGCAGTTCTCCCATGCCTGAGATAATTGTTTCTCCTGACTCCTGGTCCACATGGGAGCGGAAAGTGGGGTCTTCTCTGATAAATCGGTTGAGGGCCTTGGACACGTTGGTTTGGGACTTATGGTCCGCCGGCGATATGGCGAGGGAAATCACAGGTTCAGGCACAAAGATGGAGGACATGCTGTAGTTTAAGCGGCCATCTGTAAAGGTATCGCCTGAAAAGCAATCTACTCCGAAAAGGGTCACGATGTCTCCTGCCACCGCCCGGGTGATATCCTCCATTTCATCGGCATGCATTCTGACGAGTCTTCCCACCTTGATCTTTTTTCTGTCCCTCACATTGATCAGATCATCTCCCTTGCCAATCGAACCCTGGTAGATCCTTAAATAGGTAAGTTGTCCATATCGCGTGACCTCCAGCTTGAAGGCAAGGGCCACGAGGGGATCATCCGGATTGGAGGAAAGCATGACCTCCGCCTGCCCCTGATCCAGATTCAGAGCGAAGTTCTCCACCTCGGTGGGAGAAGGAAGATATTGGTTAACCGCGTCGAGCAGCGGTTGGATTCCCATGTTTTTGTAGGCCGACCCCATGAAGACAGGGGTTAACTGCCGCAAAAGAGAACCTTTCCTCACGGCTTGGTGGATCAATGCTTCGCTCACCCTCTCCTCCAAAATGGCCTCCGTGAGCGCGTCAGAAAACATGGAGGCAGCATCCAGTAATTCCTCTCTTCTGGCATTGGCCTCATCCAGGAGGGGAGATGGGATTTCCTCTGTTCTCACTATCTCTCCGTATTGCCCATCAAAATAGACGGCCTTCATGGAAACCAGATCCACAACACCTGAAAAATCTCCTTCCAGCCCGATGGGTATCTGCATGAGAACCGCATTATGGTTCAATCTCTCGCGAAGCTGGTTCACGACTCTGTACGGATTGGCACCAGAACGATCACACTTATTGACAAAAGCCAGTCTGGGTACCCTGTACCGATTCATCTGGCGGTCAACGGTCAAGGACTGGGACTGCACGCCTCCCACGGCACATAACACGAGTATGGAGCCATCCAGAACTCTGAGAGAACGCTCCACCTCGATGGTAAAATCCACATGCCCAGGGGTATCTATGACGTTTATCCTATGATCATCCCATTCACAATGGGTAGCGGCCGAAGAAATGGTAATTCCCCTTTCCTTTTCCAACTCCATGGAATCCATCTTGGCCCCCACCCCGTCTTTCCCCTTCACCTCATGGATGGCGAATATTCGCTGGGTGTAATAGAGGATTCGCTCAGTCAGAGTGGTCTTGCCCGAGTCAATGTGAGCGCTAATACCAATGTTTCTGAATTTCTGAATATCATTCAAAATAAAA
>DAOVAK010000707.1 GCA_030671095.1 Deltaproteobacteria bacterium
TCGATGGGCCAGGTCAGAGTTAAATGGCTTTGCCGGTAAAGATAGTGAGCTGTTTTGGAGTACTGGAGTATTGGAGTGTTGGAAAAAGCTAAAACCCGAATTTCAACTTGAATAAGTCCTTATCATTACTCCATTACTCCAGCACTCCCTGGCCCAGACCTGGCATCGCAAGTTGGGCTTTTGAGAACGAGTTCATGGCAAAAATTATGGTTTGGTTCTAATGCCCTGTGACGTCGCGCCAGGGCAGGCCATTACTCCAGCAGACTTTCGCATGAAGGAAAGACCCTAAAAGCCCCCTCTGGGGGCAGCTCCAAGCCAAGTCCTCAGCGCCCGGATTCTTTACTCATTACGTATCAGCCCCGCAATTCGTGTTTTAGCTTATAGGTAAGAATATCAAGCTTTATGGTGAAGTCGATGTTCTCTACGAGACAGCATTCCGGAACATGGATCTGAGTCGGAGAGAAATTGAGAATTGCATTCACATGCGCATCCAAAAACAGGTCCGCTATGCTTTGCGCCTCTGAAGCGGGTGTGGTAATAACACCGATCTCCACCTCGAAATCATCGAGGGCATTCTTAATTTCCTTGATATCCCTGATGACCAGGCCAGGAAAGATCCTTTCTCCAATCTTTTTAGGGTCATTGTCAAAGGCAGCGACAAAATAGAAGCCCCTGGCGGGAAAGTTCTGGTTCTGCAATAAAGCAGACCCCAGATTGCCAATGCCCACAATGCCCATATTCCAGTCCCGATTTACAGCCAGAATTTTTTTGATTTCCAGCATGAGGTCTCTCACATCATATCCCACGCCGCGGACCCCAAATTCGCCGAAGTATCCCAGATCCTTTCTTACCTGAGCGGGATTTACTTGGCACAACCAGGCCAGTTTTTCAGAGGAGACCATACGGTACCCATCAAATTCGAGAAGTTCCAGTTGCCTGCAATAAAGGGAAAGCCTGGTAATTGTGGCCTTCGGTATCTTCATCGATTTGTTCATGCGCTCTCCTCTTACCTGTTTAATGATAGACGGTGTCCCATAAAAGGGCAAGTCCAAATTCTTTTATGGGAAGCGTAAAAATTCTGAAGAAAGGACGAAACATAGCATAAGCCGGGAAAAGATGACAAGAATTGTAATGACAATAAATTCGGTTTTGCTATAGAATCATCCACAAAATCTGGGAGCGAAAAACCCAGACAAGCGGAGAAGCTAGCATGAATTCCAGTAATAAGCTTTCAGAGGAACGGTACAAGGCCTTCATAGAAAATGTCCATGACGGCGTTTATGAAACAGATGTGCCGGGGAATTTTACCTATTTCAACAATTCCCTCTGCAGGGTCTTTGGGTATCCGAGGGAGGAGATCCAGTTTCACAGTTTCCGCAAGTTTATGGACAACCAGAACGCGAGGAAGGCGCATGATGCCTTCACAAAGGTCTTTGTGACTCGCAGGGGGTTTTCAGATATCATCTGGGAAATTATCGACAAGGATGGTCAGAAAAGGATCATAGAACTGTCGGCCAATCTGATTACGAATAAAGCGGGTAAGAAAGTGGGCTTTCGAGGCATTGCACGGGATGTGACTGAGCGGTTCAGAATGCTTCAAGCCCTGAAGGAGTCAGAGTACCGCTACCAGTGCCAGTACGAGATAAGCCGCGAGGCTGAACGCCAGTACAGAACCCTGCTTGATTTTGTCCCCTATCCCATGGTCGTCTTCAGATTGGATGGAAAAGTCACTTACCTGAACCCTGCCTTTACAGAGATCTTCGGTTGGAACCTGGGGGAATTGCAGGGCAAGAAAATACCCTATGTGCCGCCAGGACTTGAGCAAGATACAAGCAAGATTATCGAAAAGCTGTTGAGGGATAAGGCCGTCATGAGACACGAGACCAAGCGGTTAACCAAAGATGGTCGAATCCTGGACGTGGTCTTACGGGGAGTCATCTTTTCAGCGGATGGGGATGACCAGGGTGGTCAACTGGTTCTCCTCCGGGACATCACTCAGGAAAAGAGGATGGCGCGCACCAATGAGGCCCTCCTTCGCATCAGCATGGCGCTGCCCGCATATCCAGTTCTGGAGGACCTCCTGGATTACATCAGCAGCGAGATTAAGCGGTTACTGAACACGGAGGGGGCCCTTGTCATATTGCTGGATGAGGAGAGAAACGAGCTCTTTTTCAAGGGAGCGGC
>DAOVAK010000574.1 GCA_030671095.1 Deltaproteobacteria bacterium
AAAAAAAGCTGAACGAGGAGCGGTGTGTTCCGGATACATTCCAAGTATCCTCGGGCCAGGGCCCTCGCTACGAAGGAGTTTGACAGGCGGAAAAGAGCGGTCACCAATCCAAAGACAAATGCGAGAAACAGACTCATTGCAGTGATGCGAAGCGTTACCATCAGCCCTTGAAGAAGGGGGCCGGCTACAAAATCACCATTCGCGAAAGAGAGGATGTATTGAGGAACCCGGTACCACTGCCAGTTGTAACCAAGCCTCTCAGTGCCACGAGCCATTAACCAGCTCAAGACGGCGATGACGAGGAGAAACTTGATCACATCCATCAAGGGAGATCTTTTCAGGAAAGACCAGGCTTTCTCTCGGAACATGGGATTAGGCGTTTTCATGTCCGTGCCTGGAGATCAGCCGCCGCGCTATTCCCAAATCTTCAAAGTGATATAAAGGGTGCTTCCGCGCCGATTGATCAAGAGGAGAACGGTATCTCCAGCCCCGTAGGAACTAATCTTTTTATTGAATTCCCCTAGGGTTCTTACAGACGCCTGGTCCACCTCAAGAATGATGTCCCCTGGAGCTACGCCAGCTTCCGCTGCAGGTGAGTTTGCTTCCACCTGGACGACCACAAGACCGGTCGTTTCCGATAGGCGAAAATTCCTTGCGACCTCGGGCGTGATCTCTTTCAAGGTGAGGCCAAGATTGGGCTCGGCCTCAGCTACAGCAGGGGGTTCGCCTTCCTCTTTGAGTTCTCCCACCTCCACCTGGAGGGCATTCTTTTGGCCCTTGCGGATGAGCTCTACGGTGACAACTTTGCCTACAGGCGTAGATGCCACGACATAAGGGAGTGCGTTCATTTGTTCTATCTCCTTCCCATCAAAGGAGACAATCACATCCCCTCGTTCGATACCGGCCTTCTCTGCTGGGCCGCCGGATACCACATCCGCAACGAGCGCCCCATTTTCATTTTTCAAATCCAGCTTATCCTTTAGCTCTGGGGTGATCTTTTGGATCAGCACGCCCAGCCAACCCCTGACTACCTTGCCTTTTTTGAGTTGGGGGAGGAGGTCTTTGGCCATATTGATGGGGATGGCAAACCCAATGCCAACGCTTCCTCCGGTCTGCGTGAAGATGGCCGAATTGATCCCCACCACTTCTCCGACCGTGTTCAGAAGAGGGCCCCCACTGTTCCCGGGGTTGATAGAGGCATCGGTCTGGATAAAATTGTCATAGGAGCCCGTGCCCAGATGCCTGAACTTTGCACTTACAATGCCAGCTGTTACGGTATGACCCAGACCAAAAGGATTTCCGATGGCTACGACCCAATCACCCACGTCCAGCTTTTCTGAGTCGCCGAGGGGCAGAGGTTCTAGGGGCGTGTCAGCTTTAATGCGGATAAGGGCCAGATCGGTCTTGGGATCGCGGCCAATGATGTCGGCTATAAACTCTCTCTTGTCTGCCAGTGTTACCTTAATCTCATCCGTCTTTTCCACCACATGGTTGTTGGTTAAGATGAGGCCATCTTTATCAATGATGAAACCTGATCCGAGGCTTCTCTGCCTGAAATCCTTGGGCAGTTGGTCCCCAAAAAATCGATCAAAAAATTCTTTAAAGGGATCATTTGGGCCGAACGGCATAGGGGCCCTTCCTCGCCCCTTTATCACTTTTACCGTGCTAATATTCACCACCGACGGACTCGCTCCTTTGGCCAACTCCGAGAAAGATCCAGGCGTGGTTACCACAGTTGAAGTGGTTTTGGCCTCTGGGGTTGAAATGGGATCGAGGAGCGTGGACACACCATACCCCGCAATGAGGCAAAATAATGTCCACCCCATAATGGCGGTTTTTCGCCAGGCGTTTCTTTTCATGATATTCTCCTTTATTCTTAAAAACTTCGTGTGCGAGTAAAATTGTTTTAAATTCAGAACGTTAGACCGACCCCACAAGAAGACCAGAAGTTATACTCTGATCTGGAGGATGGTTTTTGAATTATTAATTGAAAAGATAAGCAGATAATCCAAAGGATCAAGCCTGAATACCGGATTTCTATAGCGGGTGTTAGGGGAAGGATCCGTTAACAGGTCAAGTGAAAGCAGGCACCCACCCGCTTCTCTTGGGATATTTCATTGTAGTGTCTCATGGCATCATGGTTTGGCGCTGCAATAAACGTTATACCTTTTTGATGAAGTATTTTTTCAAGCGTCTTCTCCGGTCTTACTTGGCCGCTTACGCCCGTACCGGCAATGATGAATTCTGGTTCAGATTCGACGAGTTCTCTTATGTCATCACTTGAGAGTCTGTGCCCACTTTTGCGCCACCAGGGCTCCATGATGCGTCCATCAGGGTAGATCAGAAGATCTGAAGTGTGTTTCTTTCCATCAATAACAATGACCCCAAATGAGCAGGCGTCGATCATTACAAAAGTTTCCGTAATACTTTAGGCATCTGAAAAGCCCCTGGGCTAACCGGCATTTTCTGGAGGGGCCAAAAAATTTGCACACTGCTCTTAAGTATGGCGCACAAAGCGGGATAGCTCTGAAGGCCATCTTCTGTCAATAAAATCCCTTGCAGGATTTTATAAAACGCCTCCCGAATGCTCTCGGGAGGCTTAGAAGCCCCCGGGAACCGGGGGCGTTATCTAAAATTTTCCGAGAGGAAAATTTTAGGGAAGTTCTTGCACGGCTGTTTCAAAGGGCTAAAATGTTACAAGTTCCCTTGCCATGAGCGCTGCACCAAGGGCGCCTATAATCTGGGGCTCTGTATGCAGATGCATGGATCTT
>DAOVAK010000521.1 GCA_030671095.1 Deltaproteobacteria bacterium
GTTGGTGGGCGAATTAAGATCGCCAGTCGATTGGGATTAACGAAAAATTATCTCAAAAAATGGCATATGCTTGAAAAACCATGAGATCATGTCCGTTTTCTGATTCACCTCAATCGCTCTCCTATCATTCGTGGAGGATAACAAGCCATGTCATTTGATCTTGACACACAACCGTATTTTACCTATATTTCCTCTCTGAGAAACCGAAATCTTATGAAGTAACAAAAACTCTCAACAGAAAGGAGTGAAACATGGCTGTAGAAAAATTTCCTATAGAGGCAGGTCACATTATCTTGTTTGCGCGGGCTGTTGGTGAAAAAAATCCCCTTTACTTTGATGAAGATCATGCCAAATCAACAGAGCCGGGCGGCATTATTGCCCCACCGACATTTGTCCAGTCCAGCGCCCAGTTTGATCCTGATTACCCTTTACGCCCGAAGATTGGAGAACCCTGGTTTGGTTCAGGGAAAAATCCTACGGGAATAACTGACGTTAGTGGTGGTGTTGGGAGGGGGCTTCACGCCGAACAGCACTATGAATACCACCGACACCTGAAACCTGGTGACGTGCTTGCGGCTACCACAAAGCCAGGAAAAACCTGGGAAAAAGAAGGACGACGAGCCGGCAAACTGAAGTTCAGTGAGCAGGTGACCGAATACCGCGATCAGAAGGGTGAACTCGTCATTACGGCCCGCTCTGTTGGAGTGCAAACAGAAAAACCGGCTTCACAGGATTAGGAGGAACGATTATGGCATTAAAGGCAAGCGAATTGAAGGTTGGCGATACGTATGAGGAACGCGTGGTAGACGATCTTTCACGCACCCAGATCGTCCAGTATGCCGGTGCGTCTGGCGATTACAATCCTATCCACACCGATGAAGTGTTTGCAACCAAGGTTGCGGGTTATCCAACGGTATTCGCCCATGGCATGTTGACCATGGGGTTGACCGGGAAAATGCTGACGAATTATGTCGGGGACGGCCGACTCACCAAATATGGCGTGCGGTTTTCACGCCAGGTCTGGCCCGGCGATACACTCGATGCAAAAGCCACCGTTGAAACGCTTCGGGAGGAAGGCGGTGTGCACTATGCTGATCTCACAGTAGAGACTGTCAACCAGGACGGACAAACCGTCGTTACCGGCACCGCAACAGCCCGAATCGATCCATAACACACCCAGAGGGGGGATTCTAGCGGGCTTTCATAATAACAACAATTTAGCTCTTTGAAAGAGATCATCGCATTGCCGGATTGCTCCATTATTGTCAGAGAAATAATAAATGCTACTCATAATCAAAGACCCGCATCCACTCCGGTCTGAGCCCTGTTTCTCCCCTCAGGGCACTGTCTATCAGGTCCAGGGCATCCTGCTTGCCCTTGGGCAGCCTGGCCTTGACGGGTAGGTAGTTGGAGGCGTGATTTGAGAAAAAAAGGCCCCGACTCAGATTGGTATGGACCATCATCTCCCTCAGTTCCATCAAAACCTCCTTCTCATTGGGTAGCTCAAACTCCCCTGTGCGAAAATCTTCATAAAGGGCTGTACCTGGGATAAGCATCACTGTCAGGGCCCCCACATAGTTTGGACCCATGGCACTGAGAAGTTCACCGGTTGCCCTTGCATGCTCCATCGACCTTTGCCTTCCGGCTATGCCCAAAAGCACAGTCACCGATAACTTCATCCCGGCATCCCTAACCTTCCTCCCCATGTTGATGAGATTCTGTGCGCTGGTTCCCTTATGCACCTCCTTGAGCGTCTCCTCATCCCCGCTCTCCACACCCAAATAGAGAATCCCAAGACCATTTTCCTTCAGTTCAATCAGTTCTTCGAGGGATTTCATTCTTATGCTCTTGGCATTTGCATAGGCACCAACCCTCCTCACCCAGGGGATATGCTCTTTGATACTCTCCAGAATCCACATGAGTCTCTTCTGGGGGATTATGAGAGCATCCCCATCCATGAGAAAGAGTCTGTCTTGCCTTTTCATGTACTTTGACGCAAACAGGATATCGCTGAATATAATCTTTTCATCCTTGATTCTGAATCTCTTATCCTTATATGTCCCGCAGAAGGTGCACTTATTATGAGAACAACCCACCGTCACCTGAAGCAGGATGCTGTATGCCTCGCTGGGAGGTCTGATACAGATCCCTTCATAATGCATTCCTTCACTTTCAATGTCGTGATCCAATTGTTTTTCCTCTCATATCAATTAAAATCTTTTTCATATCAGACACTTGATACTATAATTCTCTGGCCATAAATGTCAATACGAACCTGATCCTCAACGCCCATAGGTGACGGGCGGCGATTAATCCGCCTTACTTCAGGCGGATAAACCCCCTACGAATAAATTATCTATGGTTCTTCCGGGAAATGCGTACTTATCATTTAAGGATAAATACATCATATAAAGAAAGAAGGTCATGACGTCTTTTCTGAGTGACTGGTGGGAGGCCTTCGTCATTTAAATGTGTTAAGAAATGGGGGACCCCCTGGCCCCGAGCGAAGTCGAGGGGAACAGGGAGGGGGGAGGCTTCACCCGTTCGTAACGCCTTGAAATGACCAGGCCGGGAGCCTTGGAATCGAAGAAAAGATGTCATGACCTTCTCCATAGAAATAGTGAAACAGGGATATATCAGCAAAAAGTAAGCATTTTCCGGAAAAACCACAATTGTCTGTTGTGTTAATAATTTTTCCCCAACTCCTCACCTCTCTCGCATGCGGCCTCCACGGCCTCCCGGATTATACCTTTCAACCCTTTTTTTTCAAAGACCGCCAGTGCTGCTTCTGTTGTCCCACCCGGGGATGTCACCAACCCCCTCAATTCGGATAGAGATTTTTCAGATTCATTGGCCAGCTGGGCCGCTCCAAGAACCGTTTGAATCACCAAAAGAAGAGAGGTCTCCCTTTCTAAACCCAGTTGCTCCGCTGCCTCCACAAAGCATTCCATAATCCTGAAGAAATATCCCGGTCCACTACCCGAGAGGGCGGTGACGGCATCCATCATCTCTTCATTAACGATGACAG
>DAOVAK010000517.1 GCA_030671095.1 Deltaproteobacteria bacterium
CCCAAACAATATCACGTCAACCAAAAACGGGTGCTATCGCCCGACTATGGTTGAGCCCTGGCAGACAGGCTTGCTATATCACACCAGATCACTTCGTTGCTCATAATATCCTTGTTCGTCTTACCTCGCGGTCCGTGAGTGTAAATCAACGCCGGGACCTTTATCGGCTCGCTTCTGGTGGGCCGCTCTAAGTTGGGCAGCCAGTTTGCAGCAGAATCATCGGCGCTAGACACCTCGAACACGCTAAACGTCCGGCCCCGGTCCTCTGACACAAGCAAAGCGACCTCCGCGGATTGGTGCCCCCACCACACCTTCTTGTCTCCGGTACCGCTCTTCACCGTGGTCACCGCCACGTACATCGTGCCATCCCGCCCGAATGCGATACCGCCGGGCACCTTAACGCCCCGGTCCTTCCATTTTCGCTGAATCACCGGCAGCAGTGGTATTTTCCGCCATTTACCCTCTGCTGTCAGCCGAGCAACCCACGCCTCGAAAAGAACCCGATCAACGCGGCAGTAGATCACCCACGGAACACCATCAGGATCCAACGCAATACTACCGGCACGAAAGCCTTCCCCCATTATCGTCGGCCCTGTTACCGTCCTCGAGCCATCCACAATCTCGATTGTCGCCGGCGTTGCAGGCAGAGTAATCCTCTCGCCGTCGCTCCGCTGCCAACTCTTTCCTGCATCCGGCGAACGCAGATAGCCTATCGCGTAACCATATGACCCTAGTCCGTCCTCCTCAAGGTTAAAGCTCATATGAACCGTCTTTCCATCTCGCCCCACACTCAGCGCCGCCTGCCAATGCAAACCCCCTGAAGGCGCGTTGCCGTGGAGTATTCTTCGGGGTCCCTTCCACTCACCATTTGCCGGCTTCTCATACAGATCCAGTCCCCACTGCCGCGTACTGCTCTCCCTGCACACAAGCACAAGCTTGTCATCCGCCGTACAAACCATCGACGGACCCATACAGCCCTTCCCGAATTGCACTTCTTCGCCCCATTGCGACGCATCGTTCGGCCGCACCGACCGCCGATACCGAAGCGGTTGACCATGTGGATAATAGACGATGTGCAGATACCCGGAGCTATCGCACGTCAAAGCAGGCCCCCCATGGTTGTCAAAAGTCTGGCCAACAGTATAAACCGCCGACCACTCCCCCGTCCTCCGATCCAGCGTTTGAATCTTCACCAAAAACTTACCTTTCTCCGAGTCCAGCCACGAAACATGCGTCTTGTCCCCGATAGTAACTATCTTGTTAGCTTCCGAATAAGCCGTAGCCCGAGGACAACCATGCTCAGAAAGCACCCTCAACGCAGACGACCCTATCACAGAAGCACTCCGCCCTACTCCAGCCAACACTACCACCATTACAACAACAATTCTCTCAAGACTTCTCATCATCTACAACCTCATAAGCTAAAATACACACAATCAAATCTTATACGAAACTGTAAGGCCAACTTGACTTTCTCTATCACACTGGAGGCAAAGGCACTTTCCGAGTTTGTCTTTTCTCCGGAATGTGAAGTTGATGCCATTGGCATCAAACCGATGGCACTAACTGATTGAAAAAGAAATGCTCTGCGCTTCATTTTTTGATACTCAACACCTTTCTGTTTTTTAGTCCCCATGGCAAAAACCTCACCACTGATTTCGCTTTTAATCCAGCAGATGGGGACTTGTAAAACCCAGTTTTTTCAATCCCTGCTGCACTTCCGGGCAAGTCATAAATAAATTCCACAATAATCCAGTACGGTAATTTTCAATCATGATAATAATCGGCCCCTGGTCAATGGCCAGATAGCCTTGCGAGGTCCAGTTCTTGTGCTCACTGAACGCATCAAAAAATCCGTATGGACCCCAAAGTCTTTCTCCAAGGTCATAATAGAAATGCTCCAGTGCCTGCATGGCATATTCCGGGGCATAGGGAAAGGACGATAAGGCGGCGGTCGGCGAGATAACACCAAGATCCCTGTCCGGACTGTGAGCGGCATAAAACCTTATCGAGTAACTGGCGGTCAAACCCCAACAAGTTTCGCCGTACCCTTTGAAATGCAAAGGATTTTCAACGCAATGTTTTCTATTGAGCAACGTGTGATTTTTATTGTGCTCCCAATAGTCGGCATATCTATCCTTCAAACCTCGAGGATCCAAACCAAGGTAGGAGTAATGGGCCCAAAATAATGGCCCGCCATTTTCACCGGAGCCATTGTGTTTCAAGGATAAGGAAAGGCCACCGCTCTTTGTTTTCTTGGCGATACCTCCCTTTCTGGCCCATCCTTCATGGTAGACCTCAGCCGGAATGGAATGTGTGGGGGAGGATGCTGCCAACACGTAGCTGATCAGGCATTCATTATAACCCCGCACTTGATGATTCATCTTCCAGCCAAAATTGGGAGACCAGTGCCAGTAGAGAACGTTTTGGTTATCTTTTCTGAACCAATCCCACTCAATCTCCCGCCACAGTCTGTCTATTCGGCCTGCCAATCTTTTTTCTGCTTCACTCCCGTCGGCCAAATACTGTCTGACGGCTAACAGCCCCTGGGCCAGGTACGAAGTCTCAACCAGATCCGCACCATTATCTTTTGAACTAAACGGAACCACTTTACCGGTCTCCCCGTTTAGCCAATGCGGCCATACACCGTGGAACCTGTCTGCCCTCTCCAGGAAACCTACGATCCTGTAGAGTCTTTCAACCGCGGCTTCCCGGCTTACAAAACCTCTTTCTATTCCAACCAACAGGGCCATCAAGCCAAAACCAGAGCCGCCAGTGGCCACCACCCGACTGTGATCCCTTGAGGACCCGCTCTTCACGCGATATCGCTCGAGAGCCATGCCCGAGTTGGATTCCGCCACTTCCCAGAAATACTTAAATGTTTGTTTTTGAACTAACCTCAGTAAGGCCTCCTCTGATAACTTGTTCGTGGCCTTGCCAACCAGGCTCTCAATCCCGGCGGCGCCATCGAGAAGTGAAAAATCAGAATGATTATGGAGATGAATAATTTCAGGCACAATCCCCTCCCTATAGGCTATTACCTTT
>DAOVAK010000137.1 GCA_030671095.1 Deltaproteobacteria bacterium
GGGAATCTCATTGTGTTTTAGATTCAAAGGTTCTGAGGTGAGTTCCAACTAATGTCCCATAAACAGATCTTAATTTCACTTCAGGTTATTTCACTCATAATTGGATGATCCATTAGGGTGGTCAACTTCATTTGTCCTCTGGTTGAGACAAACAGTCTTTTTGCGTGATTGTGAGCACCAAATTATCGTTCGGCTTCGTAGCCTACAGTGCTTTGTTATTTTAGAGAAGAGTGGAGTCTTTTCATATAAAATCAATCTAAGAATGTCAAGAAGGATTTTTTTTGTTTTCTCATCATCGCAGTGTTTACCCTAACGTTGCATAAAATTTGAGTTCAAAACGGTTTAGATTGGGTCAGCAAGGGGCGGTTGACCATTTTCAAGGACGAAAGCGTATTGAACATACGGTGAGGTCTTGAAAATGGTTAATCGTTTCTTGATGGTCTTATATAGAGCGAGCGAAGCGCTTTTGGACCAAATATTTATGCAACGTTAGGGTTTACCTGTGCGTTTTTTTCCGATAGCGACTCGATTTGCTCATAGTGAACCTCCCATTGGCTCTTCAATCACCCTACGTGCGGTCTTATCAAGCACATGCACTGCAAGCACCAGCGGCTTGAAGCGTTCGTCTTTGGTCTGGCCGTGGTAATACCGGTAATAAATCTGCTGGGCGATTACCGCCAGACGGAAAAGACCGAAGCAGTAATAGAAATCAAAGTTATCAACTATGCGGCCTGATTTTTCGGCGTAACGTTTAAGCATCTCTTCCCTTGTGAGGGCACCCTTCATGTGGGTGGGCATTGTACGTATAGCCAGGTTGTCGGGTGGGTCGTCGCGTTGAACCCAGTAGGCAATGGAATTCCCGAGGTCCATCAACGGGTCGCCGATGGTCGCCATTTCCCAGTCCAGGATAGCGATAATATTCGTGGGATCGCTCTCGTCGAGGACAAGATTATCAAACTTGTAATCATTGTGAACAATTCCGGGCCTGTCAGTGTCCGGAGGCATTTTTTCTGAAATCCACGACATGACCTCCTCACAGTCAGGGGCGTCATCGGTCCGCGCGGCCCGATACCGTTCACTCCAGCCCTCAACCTGCCGTTTGACGTAACCCGCGGGTTTGCCGAAGTTTTCAAGTCCGATCTTTTTGAAATCGATGGAATGGAGTTCCAGGTGCACGTCAATAAGTTTTTCACAGAGTCGCCGCGTTTGATCCGGCGTGAACTGCAAGTCGGGAGGAAGGTCCCTACGAAGGATAATACCACGCACCCTTTCCATAACGTAGAAGGGACAGCCGATGATGGAGGTGTCCTCCGTGTAGGCCAGTGGCTCGGGGCAGTAAGGAAAAACCGGCCGCAGCGCCTTGAGGATCTTATACTCCCGACCCATGTCGTGAGCAGTTTTGGCCTTTCTGCCGAACGGCGGCCGCCGCAGCACCATTTCCCTGTCGCCCATACTGAGCAGATAGGTAAGATTTGAATAGCCACGGGGGAATTGCCGGACGGTCAGCTTGCCGGTCAAGCCGGGAATGGTGTCCTTCAGGAATTCTTCGATCTTGGCCTGATCCAGCTCCTCACCCGTTCTCACTGCCGTAGCCTTGTCTATATGATTCAATGGTGTGCCTCCTCCAAGCAACCAAAACAAGATATTTTCTTTACCACGAAGCGTACGAACGGCAAGAGGAAATTTTCAAACTATTTCAAATCTTCCTGCTTGTTCCTGTTCCTCGTGTTTGAATCAATCTCGTTTGATCCATACAAGTGGTCAAAGTGAATCTCGAGAATTCCTATACTCCAGTATCTTTGTATTTTGGCGCAAGACAATACGCTTCCACAAAGCCCAGGACGAAGCGAGCGTATTGGTCCACCGAAACATTTCTTTTGTCGTACTTCCAGCGCTTGAGATACCAGTCCTGGAGCATAGCCTTGATCACGCCGGCGGTCAACTGATGGTCCCGCGGCAGGAATATCCCTTCCTCCTGTCCCTGGCTGATGATGTCTGAGAAAACCTTCTCAGTGTATAATTCGCTTGCTATAGCCTTTTTACCTTCTTTCTTTGCCAGGTTTTTTGTTTCCATGTATGAGAAAAAAAACCAGGGCTGCATGGCTTCGCTCACATAAAGGTGCGTCCTGATCGCAGTGCGGAGCTTATTAAGCGTATTTTCTTCAGATTCGATACACTCCTCCAGGATTCGCCGGGTAACGGTCCGTCCCTGGCGCTGAAGCATCTCCAGGAGCTCATCCTTGCTGGAAAAATAGGCATAAAGCGCGCCCATACTCAGGCCGGTCTCGTTGCTGAGGTCCCGCATGCTCATGGCCCGGAAGCCTTTCCTGTTGCTAATATGGAGGGTGGCGTCAAAGATACGTGCCAGGTTCTTGACGGCCGTCACCTCTTTTTTCACACGGATGGACTTCCGGTTTTGGGCAAAGGCATCCCGATAGATATCATGCTTGGAAACGTTCACAAGTTGTTGAAATTCGGAAAATGTCATAGCCAGTGTCTCGTATCGCGAGTTCCTTTATCTAAGATGGGCTATACGAGCTTCAATGAGAACGTTTTTACATCGTCCCCTTGGAGGCGAACGGCGCAGGGCCAATTACCGCACCTGCTTGCCTTCATACTCCCGCAGGATCCTTTTGGCTACGGAAATCTTGTGGACCTCGTCAACCCCGTCATAGATGCGGGCTGCACGCTCACCACGGTAGTACATAGCGATCGGCGTGTCTTCGGTCATGCCCAGGCCGCCATGTACCTGGAGCGCCCGGTCAACAACCTTTTGCATGACATTGGCCACGTAGAACTTGATCAGGGAGATGTCCTTCATGGCCGCCTTGATGCCTACGTTCTCTATAGTCCAGGCGGTGTTGAGTACCATGAGCCTGGCAGCCAGGATCTCTGCGGCGCTGTCGGCAATGTATGTCTTGATGATGTCCGAGTCGGCCAGGACCTCTGTCGGGGTGCGGCGTCTCTTGAGGGCGTAGGAGCACATCAGGTCAAAGCAGCGGTTGCAGATGCCGATCCAGCGCATGCAGTGGTGGATGCGGCCGGGACCGAGGCGCTCCTGGGCCATGACAAACCCCATCCCTTCGCCGCCCAGAAGGTTTTTTTGGGGGACACGGCAGTTCTCGTACTGTATCTCGGCGTGGCTTGCCCAGCCGTCGCCCACGTGACCCATGACCGAGATGTTGCGTATGAGGTTGAAGCCCGGCGCGTCGGTAGGGACGATGATCATGCTGGCCCTCAAGTACCGGGATTCGGCCTCCGGGTTGGTTTCGGCCATAACAATCGCAAACTGGGCGTCGTCGGCCGAGGATGTGTACCATTTGTGGCCGTTAATCACGTAATCGTCGCCGTCCTTGACGGCCGTGGTCAACAGCCAGGTCGGGTTCGAACCGGCCACTTCGACCTCGGTCATTGAAAAGCAGCTCCTGATTTTGCCTTCCACGTTAGGCCGGCAGTACTTTTCCTTCTGCTGCTCGGTGCCGTACTTGTGCAGGATTTCGATGTTGCCCGCGTCCGGGGCCTGGCAGCCAAACACATACAGACCCAGAGGCGTCACGCCCAGTGCCTCGGCCACCAGGGCGTACTCCATGAGGTCCAGACCCATGCCGCCGAATTCCTTCGGGTGAAGCGGGGCCCAAAGCTCCATTTTCCTGACCATGTTGCGTTTCTCCTCGATCTCGGGCAGCATGGCCTTGAAGCCTTTACTGGCAAGCTCGGGCTCCATTGGGATGAGCTCCTTGTCCACAAACTCTTTCATCATGTCCAGAATGGTTTGCAGTCTTTCGGATACAGTAAAGTCCATTGTATTCCCTCCTAAATGGGTTAGTTCGATCCGATACTCCAATTGGGGCTTAGCCCCTAAGTTCACACTTAGGAAATTCCTTTTTTTCAGACAGGACAAACAGGATTGGCACGATTTTTTCTCAATTTCCAGCTCCCGGCCCGTAGGGCCTATGCCCCGGAGGGAAGAAATTGAGAAAATCCAATCAGCTTTGTGTAGAAGGGCAAAAACCTAATATCATGTTCATCCTGTAAATCCTGTCTAATTTTACCGGTAAGTCAAAAGTTCCGGCTCCTTGCGATCCCACAAATGGTGGACAGAATTAAAAGAGCTTAAGAATATCCCCTTATCGTTGTATTTGAACTCTGAAACGGAGGTGTTTTTGAGCTGCCAGTTTAGGCGAACGGCGACCTCGGTGGTGACCCCAATGGCCATTTGCACGGTGGCGCAGATTGGCCCTCCCGAAGTGAATACGACCACCTTCTTCCTGCGCCCATTTTCGGCCATGATCTCGCCGATGGCTTTTCGAACCCTGGAGGAAAAGGCCTGCCAGGTCTCAACGCCGTTTACATCGTAGCGGCCTGAGACCCATCGCAGCGTGGCCCCCTCAAAGACCCGTTGGAAAGGGCGGCGTTCGGTCATACGTTCCACGTCCCGGGTCAGCGTGGGGTCTGCTTCGATCATGGCAGGCAGTTGTGAGGTTACGACGGCCTCAGCGTCGTACTCGCTGAGCCCGGTCTCGATGCGGAGGTCATAGCGGGCCTGCCCTGGCATGCGGCCAAGCGCCACTTCAGCCGTGTCCTTTTGTCGATCGAGGGTCCCGGAGTAGACAGCGTCGAATTCAAGCCCCAGGTGTCCCAGATAGTCCCCCAGGATCTCTGCTTGCTTGACCCCAAGGTCGGAAAGACGGTCGTAATTCTCTCTTCCAAAGGAGGCCTGGGCGTGTCTAATTACGTATATTACACTCATTGGTTTTTATCTAGGTTGAGCTTGAAAAAAAGATATTGCTAAACTGATACAATCTCTTTCAATCTGTTGTCAACAAAAAACGAGCGAACGTTCGTTTTTTGTTGCAAAACTTCATTTTCTCCCCTACATTGCGGTATTGTCGTATACTTCATTATGGGTAAGGACTTTCGGACTTATAAGCAATGAAAATTCTCGTGTGCATCAAACAGGTCCCTGACTCCGAAACGGCCTTCCGCGTGGATAAAGACACCGGTTGGGTGCGGCCGAAAGGGCAGACCAAATACTGGATGAACCACGCCGATGAGTTCGCCGTGGAAGAAGCCGTTCTCATTAAGGAGACCCGCCCCGACACAGTAGTCGACGCGCTGACCGTTGGCCCGGAGCGGGCGGCACAGGTCCTGGAAAGGGCTATGGGAATGGGGGCCGATGGCGCCGTTCACCTCTTAGTGCCGGAGGAGGGCTATCTGAGCCCTTTATCCATTGCTTCCTTGATCGCGGCCTATGCTTCGGACAAGGGTTACGGCCTGATCCTGGCCGGGGTCATGGCGGAAGATGACATGCAGGGCCAGGTGGGGCCCCTACTGGCCGAGCTGTTGTCGCTCCCTTGCGCCACCTCGGTCATCTTTGAAGAGTTGAGTCCGGACGGGGGAATGGTCTATGTGGAGCGGGAAATCGAGGGCGGGCAGCGTGACATCCTGGAGCTTGACCTGCCCGCGGTCCTGACGGTCCAGACCGGTATCAATAAACCCAGGTATTCTTCTCTATCCAACCTTTTGCGGGCCAAGAAGCAAAAGGCTGTTGTCATAAATCGGGACACACTTCCATCGGTGGAGGACCGGGAGAAGATTCTGCGGGCCGATTATCCCCGCAAATCCCGTACCGGTGTAGTGCTCGAAGGCGGCCAGGGGGAAAAGGCGGTCCAGCTTCTTCAAATACTTAAGGAAAAGGCCTTTCTTTAAGCGGTGGATGGGGTTATGAAGGGGAGCATCGTAATAATAACGGAGCACAATAAAGGCCAGGTGGCCGCGAGCACATACGAACTGCTGGCCATGGCCGAAGAGATCAGGCAAGCGCGCCCCCTTGACGTTATAGCGGTAGTCCTGGGCGCTGAGGCTGAAACAGCGGCCCAGGAGATGGCCAAGGCCACAGGCGAGCCGGTCGTGGCAGTTCAAAACCCGCATTTGGCTTTGTACAACTCGGAGCTTTATAAAGATCTCCTGGTCGATATCCTGCCACAGCTGGACCCTGTTTTTGTCCTGGTAGGGCAAACCACTCAGGGTCTGGACTTTGCCCCGGGCCTGGCCAATTGCCTTAAAGCGGGGTGTATTACGGGCGTGGATGCGGTTTTTCGGGAAGAAGGAGATATCTACTTTTCCCGGGTCGTGTACAACGGCAAGGTCGTGCTGGACTTGGCTCCCTTAACCAAAACCACTGTTCTGACCGTGCAGCCGGGATCTTTCAAGGCCCGGAGGGATATTGCCACGACCCCCGGGTCGGTGGAACTGCGGAAATCGACGGCGGAACCGAAAAAGACCAGATCACTGGGTACCAAAAGGGCCAGGCAGGAGGACGCTGGCCTGGCAGAAGCCGATGTCATTGTGTCAGCAGGGCGGGGCACCGGCAAGAAAGAAAACCTGGGCCTCATCCAGCGCCTGGCCGCTCTGTTCCCTCGGTCGGCCGTGGCCGGCTCCAGGCCCGTATGCGACAGTGGATGGCTGGAATACAAAAGGCAGGTGGGGCTTACCGGGGCCACGGTGTCCCCCAGGCTCTATATAGCCTGCGGCATCTCCGGAACTATCCAGCACACGGTCGGGATGCAAGGCTCCGGCTTTATCGTGGCCATATCCACTGACCCCAACGCCGCCATTTTCAACATTGCCGACGTCTGCATTGTAGAGGATCTGACCACCTTCATTCCCACCCTCATCGAGGCATATGAAGAAAGTAAAGGGTATGTATAATGTAAGAAGTGCGAGAGAAGCAAAGGCGGCCAAGAAAGTTTGTGTTATTCCCTAATCCTTCCATCCATGAACCCCTACCAAGTCCACAAAGCGGCAACCTCCCAGGTTTTTCTGGATGATATTCCCTTTTTTCCTGGTTGCCTTGATCAGTTCCTGGCTGAATCTGTTCCCCACAGGGATGATAAGTTTGCCGCCGTCCGCAAGCTGGTCAAGAAGGGGTTGGGGGATTTTGGGCGCTCCGGCCGTAATAATGATGGCATCGTAGGGCTCATATTCCTTCCATCCGAGGGTTCCGTCAAAGGCCTTGAAAAGGATATTGTTATAACCCAATTCGGCAAGAATGGTTCTTGCCTTGACCATCAAAGGCCGAATCCTCTCAATAGTGCAAAC
>DAOVAK010000033.1 GCA_030671095.1 Deltaproteobacteria bacterium
GACTGTGTGCTCCCCAAGCTGGAGCAGGTATTCGTTTATGATAGAGCCTCGGAGAGGACGAAGAGGTTCATTTCGGATATGGAGAAACTGACGCGGTTGAGCCTTCGGGCATGCGATGATGTCGAGGATATGCTCAAACGCGTGGACGTGGTGGTAAGTGCCACTACAAGCACGAAACCGATAATTCTGGGAGAATGGCTGAGATCGGGAATGTTTTATGCTCACGTCGGGGACTATGAATGCGACCATGCTACCCTCCAACGGGCGGACAAGATAGTGGTCGATCACCTTGAGGGAATAAGACATTGGGGAAAACAGACTTTGGCCTTGATGCTGGAGGAAGGCACAATCTCAGAGTCAGCCGTACATGCGAAGATAATGGATATCGTGGCGGGAAATAAGCCAGGACGTTCCTCTGAAGACGAGATAACCTACTACTGTACCATTGGATTGGGTTCTCAAGACGTGGCTGTCGGTACGAGGATTCTCAGAACCGCTGAAAGGGAGGGCATTGGTATGGAACTCAAGCTGTGGGACAATCCCTTTGCTGTCTGAGCAAGGACAAACCGGATTTCAAGACCTGCTCAGGTTCGAACAATGGCAGTTTGTTATATAAGGATATGAGGAGGAATAACATGGCTATTGTGGGGGTTGATACTGGTGGAACGTTTACCGACATCGTTGGAGTGCATGAAGAAAAAGTGATTACATTGAAAGTCCCCTCCACTCCCAAAAACCCGGTGGAGGCCATCCTGGGCGGGCTTAAGGAGCTTGGGAAAGAGATGGAACTATCGACCATCAGTAGGCTCGTCCTTGGGACCACTGTTGGAACGAATGCTATCATTCAGCGCAAGGGGGCGAGGACGGCGCTCTTGGTTACCGAGGGGTTTGCCGATATCCTCTATCTGGGACGCCAGCAAAGACCGCTTTTGTACGACTTATTTGTGGATAAGGTTCCGCCAATTGTGAATGGTCAGCACATACTCGAGGTGAAGGAACGTGCCCTTGCGGACGGAAGTGTTTTGACCCCTCTCTCGGACGCTGAAATGACCCGGTGCATTCAGTGGTTGCGGGAAAAAGGGTTCCAATCCGTGGCAATCGTACTTCTTCACTCGTATTGCAATGCCGATCATGAAATGAAGCTGGAAGAGGCCATTAGGAAGGCCATCCCCGATATCTACATTAGCACATCCTCCACGGTAGCCCCTGAAATAAAGGAATATGAGAGGGCTAGTACTACCGCTATCGATGCCTATATCAAACCGATTATGTTGGAGCACTTGAAACACTTGGATCGGGAATTGAAGGTCCTGGGAATACCGGAGTTATTAATAATGCAATCCAATGGTGGGATTATGCCCGCCTCTCAAGGAGAAATGGGGGTTGTCTCGACCATAAATTCCGGCCCGGCTGCTGGCGTGATTGCCGGCGGTTTTTTCGGAGGTTTGGCCGGATTTAAAAACCTCATTGCGCTTGACATGGGTGGAACCAGCTGCGATATCTCCGTGATAATGAACGGCGAACCCTTGACCCGACCTGAGTTTGAGCTTTCGCCCCTTGGCCATGCGAGTTCTATCATTCAGACAGGGCTGCCCGTTCGCTGTCCGACATTAGATGTGAACTGTATTGGAGCCGGGGGAGGGAGTATCGCATGGGTTGATGTTGGAGGCATGCTGAAGGTCGGCCCGCACAGTGCTGGAGCAGATCCGGGGCCAGCCTGTTATGGCCGAGGAGGAGACCAACCGACAGTGACAGACGCTCATCTGGTCCTTGGGAGGCTCAACCCGGAATCCTTTGGCGGAGGAATAGCTCTGAAGGTTGATTTGGCTCGAGAAGCCATTCGTAAACAGATAGGCGATCCCCTTGCCTTCAGCGTTGAGGAGGCCGCCTCTGGAATCATACGGGTGGTCAATTCCAACATGTTACGGGGAATGAGAGTGGCAACTGTGGAGATAGGGTTGGACGCCCGGGAGCTCGCCTTAGTGATTTTCGGTGGGGCGGGGGCCTTGCACGGAGCGGAGCTCGCGAGAGAACTGAAGATAGATAAGGTCATTGTTCCCCCGAATGCCGGAGTAACCTCGGCCTATGGCTTGTTGGTGAGTGATTTTCGATACTATTTCGTCACAACGTACATCAGTACTATCACCGGGGAAAATATTCACGGAATCTACCAGAGATATGGAGAACTTGAGAATGAAGCCCTTTCCTCGATCAAATCAACGGGTACTTTGGGCGGGGTTGAACTCGTCAGAACGGCGGATTTACGGTATGTTGGGCAGGGTTACACGTTAAACGTTCCGATTCCCCAGGGGGATTTTGGCGACGATACGGTGGATATGATTACCAGTTCTTTCAATAAAGCCCATGAAGCGGCATATGGATACGCAAGGAAAGAGCAGCTGGTTGAATGTGTCAACGTGAGAGTTATGTGTATCTCCCGGATCAGAAAAATCGAGGCTAAAAGGGTTAATCGGAAGCCCGCCCAGGATCGCGGCAGGGTTGAGAGGGAGGTGTTTTTCGGTGATGATCGGTATGATACGCATGTCACTCGGAGAGACCGGATTTCACCCGGCCAGAAGGTTTTGGGCCCAGCCATAATTGATGAGGAGACAACAACCGTTGCTATCCCACCGTACGCATGGGCAACTATAGACGATTATGACAACCTGATAATGACGGTGGGTTAGCAACGATTGGTCTACATAGGAAAGGAGTTTCCCGATGAACCGAATTTCTGATCCCGTATTGCTGGAGGTCCTCAATAATGCCTTCCGATCCATTGCCGAAGAAATGGGCAAAGCCCTGACTCGTGCAGCATATTCGCCAAACATTAGGGACCGAAAGGATTGCTCCTGTGCGGTCTTTGATAAGACGGGGAGATTGATCAGTCAAGCTGAGCACATTCCAGCGCACCTTGGCCCCATGGCCGCGTCTATCCAGGCTGTCTTTGGAAAGTACTCAGAGGGCGACCTTTCCCCAGGAGACGTTATCATGTATAACGACTCCTATATCCCGGGCGGCTCGCATTTGCCCGACATAACGGTTATAAGTCCGGTGTTTGACGGCGAAGTCCTGGCTTTTTTTGCCGCCAATCGAGGACATCATAACGACGTGGGGGGTATTTCCCCAGGGAGCCAGGGCGCAAATTCGAGGGAGATTTTTCAGGATGGGTTGAGGATACCGGTGCTCAAAATCCAACAGCGAGGGGAATTGGATGAAGAGCTCTTGGAGTTTATCTGCCTGAACGTCAGAACTCCTGCTGAGCGCCGTGGCGACATTATGGCCCAGATAGCCGCCAATAACGTTGGAGCTGTCCGTCTATCGGAGTTATGTTCTAAGTACGGTTTTGAACAATTGTCAGCTTATATCGATGGACTGATCGAGTATAGTGAAAACGTCCTACGGAAACAAATTGAAGCGATTCCAGATGGAGTCTATCAGGGTGAGGACTTCCTGGAAAGCGACGAGGAACCGGACGGTGTAATTCGTATCAAGGCGAGCATCGACATCAGGGGAGATTCGGTCCATGTTGATTTTACCGGCAGCCATCCCCAGGTACGAAGCCCCTATAACATGCCTCCGGATCAGTCTAAAACAGCAGTGTACTATGCCTTTAAGTGTATAGGCGGGGAGAGCCTCCCGGTTAACTTCGGAATGTTCAAGCCCATTTCCTTTACCCTACCACCGGGGACTATTGTAAATCCTTTGCCTCCTGCTCCTACATCGTTCTGTACGACCGAATCGTCCAATCGTGTTGCAGATGTCATTTTTAGGGCTTTATCACAGGCTATACCGGATAGGATTACTGCAGGTTGGGCAACTACCAGAAATATCATTGCGCTTGGCGGAATGCGGAAGCATTCCGAACAGATGTTCGTGCACATGGAGTCTTTTGGAGGGGGTCAGGGCGCGCGCCCGACCAAAGATGGCATGGATGGAGTTCCTCCCCATTGCGGTAACACCGCCAATACCCCTACCGAGATCATGGAAGCGGTGTATCCGTTGCTTGTACTAAGATATGGTCTCGTTCGCGAAAGTGAGGGGCCAGGAAAATTCAGGGGGGGATTGGGTGTTACCCGTGTTTTAAAGATCCTTGAAGGAAACAATATGGAATTATCCTTCGTGGCCGATCGGCGCAGGATTCCTCCCTACGGCTTATTCGGAGGCCTTCCGGGAAAGACCGGAGAGGACTATCTCATTAGGGATAACCAGAAGGGTAGGATAAAGCCCAAATGTGTAATGGACGTTTGGCCGAACGATATCATTGTTATCCAGACACCGGGCGGCGGGGGAATGGGGTCCCCCCTTGAGAGAGACCCATGTCTTGTTCTAAAGGATGTTCAGGAAGGATTTATTTCTCCAGAGAGAGCTAAAAAGGAATACGGCGTCGTTGTGGATGATAATTTGGAGGTTGATCTCGAGAAAACGACCGAGTATCGGGCGAGCATGATCCGAGCAGACACTAAGGCATAGAGGAGGGTTATGCTGGGAGTCCCCAGCAATCAAGGAATACGACATCGTTACGATGCGTCAAGAAAGCCTCGAAGGGCTTAAAAGGTGGGCTTGAAGACGAACCTCCCTGCCGGAAAACATTTGCTTGACCAAGCTTGATCCGGAGGCCACAAAGGGAAGGGTTTGGGTTACTAAAGAATTCGAGAATCCGGGTAGAATCCCTTCTTCTGTCTCAAGGCGGGAATTTCATCTGAAACTCTCATAACATCGGCGGGGTATGGGCAATCCATTGTATACATTGGCCCTTGGGAGGATTTGACATGTTCAAAAGGGGTAAATTAGGGGGACTTGAGGGTGGCATTTACCGGCCGCTTTCGGAATCCAACATTAAACATATCCATGAGACGGTGATGCGGATTTACCAGGAAGTTGGGATCCAGATCTCTTCGAAAAGGGGGTTCGATCTTTTTAAAGAAAAGGGTGCCAAAATCTCAGAGGAGAAGCAAATCGTGTATATCTCTCCCACCATGTTTGAAGACCTAATCGACCAGGCTCCTTCGGAGATCGTTCTGTACGGGCGTGAGGAAAAGAACAATATCTTCGTAGGAGGAAAACGAGTCCACTTCGGCAGCGGGGGTACAGCGCTCAATATTTTAGATCTTGAAACAGGGGAGAAACGTCCCTCGACTCTCCAGGATGTTCGGGACGTCTCAAAGCTTCTCGACAAACTAGAGCATGCCCATTTTCAGGTAATCCCAGTTTATCCCAACGACCTTCCCGTGGAAAAGGTCGACGTCAACCGTTTTTTCGCAGCCCTTCAGAACACCAGTAAGCATGTTATGGGAGGAACCTATACCCTGGAGGGGACAAAGAATGTGATTCGTATGGGGGAAATACTTGCAGGCAGTGCGGAAAAACTGCGTCGCGAACCATTCATCTCCCTGATAACCTGTGTTATGAGTCCCCTCAAAATCGAGAAGACATATGGGGATTTTTTAATGGCCGTTGCCGAAGCGGGAATTCCCTTGGCTATCCCCGCCGAACCTATGGCGGGGGCTACATCTCCTGTCACCATTGCTGGTACCGTAACGAATCTCTGTTGTGAGGCCATGGCAGGGATTCTTCTGGCTCAGATCGTCAACCCTGGGACACCATGTCTCTTTGGTTGTGTGGGGACAGGAGCAGATTTGCGAACTATGGGGTATGTATCCGGATCTGTAGAGGAGGGATTGATCAACGCCGCATCGGCACAGATGGCCCAATTCTATGGACTTCCCTTTTACGCCACGGCAGGTCAATCTGATGCCAAGTGCGTGGATGCCCAGGCAGGCTGGGAAGGTGCAATTACAAATCTACTGGTGGGAATGGCGGGAGCCAATTTCATCCACGATGCGGTAGGTCTCCTTGAGTTTTGCATGACGGCTTCTTATGAGAAGTATGTCATTGACAATGAAATTGTTGGGGAGGTGATGCGGGTGCTGCAAGGCATTGAGGTGAATCCCGAAACATTGGCCTTTGAGGTTACCCGAAGGGTTGGCCCAGGTGGACACTTCGTGAGCGATGATCATACATGCGAGTACATGCGCTCAGAACATTTCATCCCTTCCCTGGCTGATCGAAATACAAGAGAGATCTGGGTAAAAATGGGGAGCAAGGATACCGTTCAGAGGGCTCGCGAAATGGCTGTAGAGATTGTCAAGACCCATAGGCCAGAGCCCTTGGACCCTCGAAAGGAGGAGGTCGTCAAAAAGACATTCAAGGAAATTGTGCCGTAAAGATTCGACATTCTCCCCATTCTTCTACCCGGAATTGGTGGATGCATAAAAGCGTAGTCAAGAAAAAACTGGGGAACCATTGAAGCGAAAGGGCGTGAATCACGAGAACAGATATTGTTAGTGCCAGAGAATGTCAGGTAAATTGCCACCGAGTGGCACTTAGGCCATTGTTAATCTCGCGAGGAGAAGGTGCTGGATGAGTACCTTCAATTCCAGCAAGTCTCGGAATGGACATTTTAGATCAGCAGTTTTTGGAGTGTGAATATGTAGAGCCACAGCCCAGCTAAGTAATTGAAAAGATTGAATTTGTTAACGAATACCCTTCTCTGTTCCCCTTCCTCAAGGACAATCTGGTCTCTTGCAAGAAGGCCCGGCAGTCAAGGCCTCAGGTTCAATGGTGCATCTGAGTGCACTTCAGTTAGCATAGTCCCGGGGGGCATCGGTTGTATCACTGGTGCCGTTCAGGAGATTCCTGTTTGAGACAGACCCGGGCCGGAATAAATCCCTTTTTCTTTTCATTTGATGAGAGGCGTATGAACAAAAAAAGGCTCTGGGAAAGGTATTACAAGCCTCACGTCAATTACTCTGTCTGATTTGGCATAGGAAGGTCTTCCTCTTTTTCCTTTTTCATGTTTATCATAATTAGAATTCGGCGGTCTTATATTTTTTGATTCGACCTTGATAGGGAAAGTGATACTCTATTCGTTGGAGTAATAAGGTTTTGCACACAGCTAGCATATCGTGGATACTAGAGAGAGGAAGATCTGATGCAATCTACTGCTTACAACAAGGGGCTGGCAAGACGGGTGACCGAAGACATCTGTCGTCTCCGTAATAAGGCGTTTAGCAGAGAAGTTCTCCACTCAGCAACATGCTGTGTGGTAGACTTTTTTGCGGTTATCCTTGCTGCTCTTCGGGAACCATTATCCATTGAAGTGAAAAGGTGCATCAATCGACTGGGAGGAATCCCGGAAGCGACATTGCTTTCGGATGGCACCCGGACATCAGCACCTCTAGCCGCACTGGTCAATGGAACCCAAGCTCATGCTCAGGACTACGACGATACCTTGTGGACTTACATTGGTCATTCTACTTCGGTAATCTTTCCGGCTGCGTTGGCGGTGGCCGAAACCGTAGCTTGCAGCGGCCGCGAACTCCTCACAGCATTTGCCCTCGGGGTTGAAACGGCCCATCGCATCGGGTTTCCCATAACATCGGGACTTATCAAATCGGGATGGCATCCCTCACCTTCGGTGGGGATATTTGGGGCTGCCGCTGCATCTTCGTTGGTTATGGGAGCAGATGTAAGTATCATTGGCTCAGCTCTCACTATTTCAACGAACATGGCGGCTGGCATACGGGAGAATTTTGGATCACATGCAAAGCCATTGGTAATTGGCCTGGCTTCGCATTCAGGTGTGATGGCGTCTTTGTTTGCTCAGCACGGAATTTCGGGTTCCAAAGAAGCACTCGAGGGTAAACAGGGTTTCTACATGGCCTATGCTGGTACAGCCCTTGATGCTTTGGGAGGGGATAAAAATGACATAATGGCTCTTGTATCCCCCGGAGTCGCTTTAAATCATTATCCCTGATGTAAAAGCACCCACCCCACCATTGACGCCATAGTAATGATCCAGAAAGAATGCGCACTAACTCCAGATGACGTCGCTTCTATCAACATCGAGGTTACTCCTGAGGTCCTCGGTGAACTGATTCACCCTTTTCCATCCAATGGGATAGAGGCAAGGTTTTCCCTTCCTTATTGCGCTGCGGTAGCTCTGATGTACAATGGGGTTGAGTTGCGCCATTTTGATCTGGAGTGTGTAAAGGACCCCCAAATCGCTGCCCTTATGCAACGAATAAAAATCCAACCTAATGAGAAATTGGCTCGTCTTGGTGGCGATCATTGCCCCGCTGCGCGGGTGGCAATTGTGACCCGTGAAGGCAGGAAGATTCAGAGGACTGTTAATGTTGCTCGGGGCAATCCGGGAAACCCAATGAGTTTTGATGAATTGGAGAGCAAGTTCTATCATTGTGCCGCTACTGCCGGACTATCCAAAAAAAAGACAGAACGGCTTCTTCATCAAATCATGGGAATTTCAAAAGTCCCAGATATGCGTTCATGGATGGAGACAGAGGTAACCCCCTTATTGGAGAGTTTGGACTGAAAGAAGGAAAGATAACCCTTGGGGTAAGGTGGAATTGAGAATCCATGATCCACCCCAATGCAGCTAATTCTCTGCGCAAGCAGGCTTGAGAAATTCCATTATTTGAGTAGTCGACAGTGATCGGTTTCCTCAGACTCTTCGGACGAGTATCATATAGTTTGGATTCTCAAATACGATTAGCTGTTGTTAAAGGATGCTTGGGCGATGAGGTGTATGAGGTGTTTGAGGATTTTGCCGGAAGACACGAACGCGAGACTGATAAGATTGGAGGTCAAAAAGGATCGAATGCATACTTTTATAACGATGTCTTAACGGTCTTTTCCGTCCCGAATTGTGTAGATTATGAAAAGCATATCGATCAAGGGAGCGTTCAGGGAGGTCTTCGAAGTTGGATATCTCGAGTTTCAGGAGAAAGAAGGATAAGGAAATTAATATTCAGGGCTTCAATTACTGTACATTCGGCTTCGGAGAGGCTCGTAATCGCAAAGTTACTCTGCCAATAAAAAGGAATCTGGCGAAGTTGGTGTAACTCATCGATGGAAAGATCGGCCGAGGTAACGGATATATTTGAAGAGCAGCTGGCAGGTTCTGATGTGCGGTTGGAGCATCTGAGAGAAAAGCTTTGTAAGCCCTAAGATCCACTCGGAAAGGGAGAGATCGATTTCGACAATGGATCCCTATCTCGAGACGTGCTGTTCTTTCTGTTACAGTCTCTTGGAAGGCATGCAACCTCATTTCTTAATTCGATTAGTAACCGAGGAGGTAATTCCAAATGTAGGGACAACCGCCGAATGCTTCCCGAGACCACCGGCAACGATCACTGTAATATCTTCAGGTCTACGTGCTATCGAAATCAGAGCATCTTGAGGGAGATTGGAATACCTTTGGTCTTGCTCTTCCTTTGAAAAGGCTCTCTTAGGAAGTCTGGCTCTTTGGAAAATAAATTCTTTAATATCTTTTTTAGTAAAGCCATCCCGAGCAATCGTTCTAGCATGCTCGGGACAAAGGACTACAACTGGTTCCCCAAGCTGCCATAGCATATTGTTGTTTCCCTGGCAAGCCAAAGTTCCAGCTATAGTAGTGAGTATACCTGTGGCGGAGGTACTACTACGGTCGTGCACATCATGAGGACCCTCGGCGCCAATCACGGTTACGGTACTCTGTTCCGGGCTGAAGCCTTTTTCCACCGAGAGAGGCTCCCATGGATTTTCTTCCTCATTCTCGCCAATGACACTGGTAAATTTGCCAGGTTGACCAAGCGTCGACTTATCTACTTTGCCAGGAACAGCCCCCCCAATGTTAATAAGGATGAGTCTTACCGCTCTTCCAATTACAGCGTTAGCTAACGTTCCCGGACCAAAAGCACCATAGCCGCAGTTAATCCCCAAGCGTTTTCTGATCGGCCCGTTCACGATAAGAAGAACACCGCAGGGATGAGTAGTTGCCTGAATGCCATATAGGTTAAACCTCTCTTCGACCATAGCCTCCACCGCTGCGATTATAATAGGCAGATGCTCAGGGAAACATCCCGCCATAACGGAATTTATAGCTACTTTTTCAACGCTAGCTTCTGCCCATTTCGGAGGAATAGGAGCAACTACTTCATCTGATTTCCGTTTCGTTCCTTGAAGTAAACTGAGAACCCTCTCTTCCGTGGGGGGAATGATAGGAAGACCATCACTCCATCCCTTTTCATAAAAAAAACGGCTTATATCCGAAATATCTTCTGGAATCTCTATCCTCTCTGATTTAAACTGCCGCATTCCTGTACCTCCTGCCTCAAGATTCAGAAGGTGACTCAAGTTTTCGATTACCAGGACACTCACTTTCTATTCGGGAAAACCAGACTGCAACGGAGTCGCAAATATTATCCGCATTCTTTTCCGAGGGCGCAAATTGGGCGCTTGTCCAAAATTGGTGTGGTTGAGGAACCTCTCACTCGGAACATCTGATCCGCCACAGTTGTTTTGTAGAACCCCAATTTTCCGAAGGGAGACATAGTTGTCAGGCAATAAGGTTTCCTGATAGCTGTTCTTTTCAGTAATACTTTCTGGTCTTAAGGCCCAGAGAAGTATCTTCCACATTTGACGGATCAATAACAATAAACCCTTATTGTGTCTATATTAAGCGATTCGTATTACTCCTTTTCCTTTTCCAGGAGTTTCATAATCTCTTTGAAGGCCAGCTTTGCCCTGTGAGTTACCTCTTCAGGACTCAAACCGCCCAAGGGGTGAGGGATGGCCGCAATGGGAAGGCAAGGCATGCCCTGATATTGGGCTTCCATCCTTCCGAGGGTGGCAAATTCGTCAGTACAGACGTTAATCGTTGGCGTCCCTCGCTTTTCCAACTCAATTGCATCATGGATACTCCATGATATGCAAGAGCCTCAGTCCCCTATCGCTAGAACAACGACGTCACATTGTGCCGATAAGTCTTCGAAAACCTCAGAGGGGGTTCCGGAAGCAGCCAAAAGTTTTTTCTCCGTCAGTGTTGCGGCAAGTCGGAATTTCTTCTCCAATGTTTCTTTCAGATTTCCCAAAAGTAGATCTCCATTAGGCTTATTGTTCCACAGAAAGCCGATGACTTTGCCATTAAGATCTAGCGGTCTTTGGGGCATCTTTATTTCTATGGACTTCGTTTCGGCTACTGGAACGAGAACCTCGATTTTTTCCATGCCATCCCCCATCTCAGACTTCTAAAGCCGAAATGGCTACTATTACTCCTTCGGCATCAATGCCAATAACGTCGCCCAAGTGAATGGTACTCACAAGCACGGCGACAAAGATTCCTCCCTGTTGGATCTCATCTCCACATCAACAAATACTCAGGCCTCTTTCCCCTATAGATTACTCGCACTTTCAAGGTACAGCTATGGCAACACTTTTTTTCTATTTACTGCCAGCAATTATACCAGATTTGCTTGTGCCTCGCATTGCTGATTCTCCTTTTATGAAATTCATAGTCACAATTGTTCTTGTCCAATTGAATCCTTCGCATGTCAACACATCGATTATCGGCACCAAACTCCGGCCATCAGTTACACAACTCTCCATAAGGCTCGAAAGCCTATGATAGGATGGTGTCACTGAGCTCAATGAGAGGTATATGGGGAATGAAGATGTCGAGCATAAAGAGCGGGATTGAATTAACCACGAGTAATATTGCCCGGAAAAAGGTAAGTATCTTTGTCGGGGGTGCTGTGGCTATGTAATCTTGGAGATACGAGATTTGGCCTTATTAGTATGCAAAGGATACGATGGAACCTGTCCGAAATGCAAAACATGCGTTCGAGATAAGGAAGTAAGTAACGTTAATGATTTGATTATAGAAATCACCATTCCACGTTATTCCCGCCTTCAGTTTTTCCCAAACTGAACCTAGATTAGAACCCTGATCCCTGAGACGACTCATATCCTCAGCGCGACTTCTTCTCCCTCATAGACGGCCTCCAAAGCTTCCCTTGGGTCGGAGGCATCGCCGATGACATAGAGTTCCGGCACTTTCCCTTCAAGCTCTCTGG
>DAOVAK010000009.1 GCA_030671095.1 Deltaproteobacteria bacterium
CCTTTTCCTGGAAAAAGTCATGGATCATCTCCAAGAGTTCATGCCCGAATTCGATGAATTTGTCAGGGGAGTCAGGCATGATAAACAGCTTTCTAAGGTATTCCAGGTTGGTCTTGATCTCTTTTTGCTTATTATTCATGAATCTCCCAGCACGCCTTGATTGGCCCCTTCAGAAGAGTCAACACATGACCTTCTGGTTTTCTCTGTTTCAACCTTGACCCCTGCTGTAATATTAACATAGTTTAGCGCAGTAGCATCCAGGACGTTCCTTTTTACAGGACCAAACAGGCTGAAACGGAATGATTTCACGATTTTATGGTATAGTTAATATTTATTCCCTAAGTCAAGGTATTTAGTAGAGAATCGGTGGATATGGACGGATCACCCTCTGCAGATGAGATCAGGGCGCGAATAGGACGGTTTCAGCAGCTACTGAGTAAGCATGATGTTGACGGGGCACTGATGGTGCAGAAGATGGACGTCTATTACCTTGCCGGCACGGATCAGGATGCCCATCTGTGGGTTCCCGCATCAGATGAACCTCTGCTCATGGTGAGGAAGAGTATGGAGAGGGCCCTCAAAGATTCTCCTCTAAAGCAGATCCTCCCCCTAAACAGCCTTTCACAAATTCCTCAATATATCAAAGAAAACGGAAACGGCGAGCCGGGAAGAGTGGGGCTGGAGATGGATATCCTTCCCGTGAACATGTATCATGCATACCAGAACCTCTTTCCGTACGCAGAAATGGTTGACATCTCCTCTCTCATACGCCAGGTGCGTATGATTAAATCGGCTTATGAGATCTCTCAAATTAGGGCAGCGGCTCACATCACCGATAGGATGTATGAACAGGTTCCCCAATTCATCGAGGAATCGGAGACAGAGATCGATCTGGCCGTTAAAGTGGAGGGCTTTTACAGGACGCGGGGCCATACGGGCATGACGCGCTTTCGTACCTTTGACCTGGGAATAAATTATGGGCATATCATATCAGGAGCCAGTGCAGCGGAACCGAGTGCTTCCCCTGGTCCCACTGGAGGATCAGGTTTGGGTCCCTTCTACTCTCAAGGAGCCGGATTCAATCCGTTAGGTCGTAACAAACCGATTGTGATCGACTACGCGTCTTTAGTAAATGGGTACATCTCTGATTCTGCCCGCGTTTTCAGCGTTGGGAAGCTCCATGAGAGGTTCAGGCGTGCGCACCAAGTGATGCGCCAGATGCAGGATTCTGTGGCACGGGAAGGCAGACCGGGAGTTACGGCAAAAGACCTATATGAGGTTGCTCTTGGGATCGTGGAAGAGGCAGGGTTATCCAATGGATTTATGGGTTACCCTCAACCGGTTGCCTTTGTGGGACATGGTACAGGTCTAGAGATGGATGAATGGCCCATCATAGGCCGCGGGGCCGACACGATCCTGGAATCCGGGATGGTCCTCTCACTGGAACCAAAATATGTTTTCCCGGGAGAGGGGGCGGTGGGCATTGAAAATACATTTGTGATCACAGAGCAGGGAATGGAAAAGTTAAATGCCTTCCCTGATGAGATCGCCATAGTCTAAAAATAGTGGAAGGGGCATTGACAATTTATGCTGCTTCATTTATAGGGTCTATTTGTCTGGCAAAATTAGAGCATAGAGGTTTCTAACCCTAAACAGGGGGAGACATGAAATGATTGTTCAGAAACCCCGTTTCTCAATGTGAGAACGGGGTTTTTCTATGGTAGGAAAGAGGGGGTTGTTCATGAAACATCTCATTATCGGCAATGGAATTGCCGGCGTTCAGGCCGCTGAGACCATCCGAAGGTATGATCCGGACTCTGCCATCACACTTATCGGAGGAGAGACCTTTCCTCCCTATTGCCGTCCCATGATAGGCCTTGTTCTAGAAGGAAGCATCCCACCGGAAGAGATGGTCATTCGAGGGGAAGATTTCTACGCGTCTCTCAACATCGAACCGGTCATCGGAGAGTGGGTACAGGGGATCGATGTGGAGAAAAAAGAGGTGTCTACAGACAAGGGCAAGACCTATCCCTTTGATCGGCTCCTCATTGCTTCAGGAGCTGACCCCCAGGCTGTAAACATAGAAGGTGCCGACCTGGACAAGATCTTTTCCATGCGAAACGAGAGCGATGCAAAAAAGATCGTCGACTCCCTGGAAGGAGCGAAGAAGGCCGTTGTCTTAGGCTGCGGTCTTGTGGGACTTAAAGGAGCGCAAGGGCTTCTGCATCGAGGCCTGGAGGTCACTGTTGTGGAGAAGCTGGCGCACCCCTTGCCTATAACTGTAGACGAAAAAGCAGGACAAATGATCACTCAACGACTTGAAAGTATGGGGATCAATCTCAGAATGGATTCCCAGGTGGTAGGCTTTGAGGGCAATGGTGTGGTAAGGGAGGCCCATCTTGCTGATGGTTCGAAGATTCCAACTGATATTGTCATTGTAGCCGTAGGCGTTCTCCCTTCCATATCCTTTGTTCCTACTGAACAGATCCGAGTGGACTCCGGAATCGTAGTCAACGAGTATCTTGAAACGACTGCCCCGGACGTTTACGCAGCCGGTGATGTGGTGGAATGCATGGATGTTGCGCGTAATGAAATGAGGGTCAATGCCATCTGGCCTGTGGCTGTGGAACAGGGCGTTATTGCAGGCACGAACATGGCTGGAAGACGGGTTTCTTACAAAGGAAGCCTGGGAAGAAATGTATTTCGGATCAGCGACATGGATCTTCTCGCGGGCGGACTGGTAAGTCCTTCTCCAGATAAGAGCTATACCTCCCGCAGCATGGAAGATTACCGAAACAAGAGATATCGGAAACTCGTCTTCCAAGACGGCATCCTTGTTGGACTCGTCATGGTCAATGACATCGAACAGGGTGGTGTTCTCCTTTCGCTGATCCAACAGAAGATACCCATAAACATTCCTGAGGACAATTTGCTTCAACCTTCGTTCAATTTCTCACAGCTAATCTCGCTAACATAACTAACTCACACTTCCAAGAAAGGAGGAAGGGCCTATGAAAGAAGTCGTCGTTCACCCAGAAAGGTGCGTTGGTTGCATGCAGTGTATGGTTGCATGCGCTACCGCCCATTCCAAAACCAAGAACCTGTTCGCGGCTATCCTGGAAAGTCCCTTGCCAAAACCGAGGATCCACGTGGGTGTGGGTCTGTACCGGGAGGGGTTTCCCAATCGATGCCGTCACTGTGATCCTGCACCTTGCATGATGGCCTGTCTACCGGGTGCCATCTACCGGGATCCGGAATGGGATACGGTACTCATTGATCCAGATCGATGCATCAACTGCGCCTCCTGTGCCATGGCATGTCCTTTTGGCGTCATCCGGTACCATGAGGACAGCCTGAGTGTTCCGGGGAAGGTCATTGCCGTAAAGTGTGATAATTGCGTGACACGGCAGTCCGAGGGTCTTGTTCCTGCCTGTGTGGAGATCTGTATGTGCAATGCCCTCACCTACGAGAAACGTGACGAATCTCTAAAACGAAAGACCGACGAGATGGCCCGCAGGATCTCTGTGGGCGCTGAGGAGCGTGAGTTCATTGAATCCCCTGGTTTCAACCTGCTGAATACCCTCAAGAGGGCCAACGTGGCCATCTCAAAGGGAACCCTGTAACCAATCCATGAAGGAGGGAGAACTATGGTTGCCGTGACGGATTTATATGAAAAATATACCATCACGAAAGATGGTCAATTGATGCTTGGGAAGGCTGAGAAAGAGCAGATAGAGACGGTTTGGGAACGGTTTCAGGCCCAGTTGCCCCAGTGCGGATATTGCGAAATGGGGCTGAGCTGCCGCAATTGTGTCATGGGTCCTTGCAGGGTGGATCCCTTTGGTGAAGGGCCCCAGAAAGGGGTCTGTGGGGCAGATGCGGACATCATCGTAGCCCGGAATTTGTGCCGCATGATTGCTGCCGGAGCGGCCTCCCACTCGGACCACGGCCGGGATCTGGTGGAGGTCCTTGAAAAAGTGGCAGAGGGGAAGGCACCAGGGTACGAGATCAGGGATCCGGAAAAACTCAAACGGGTCGCAGAAGAATATGGGGTGGACACTTCCAATGGCGACGTCCTTAAAATCGCCGGTGAATTGGCCCACGCCATGCAAGAAGACTACGGAACCCGTAAGTCGAGCCTGCAACTCATCTCCCGTGTCCCTGAGAAGCGTAGAGAAGTCTGGGAAAAAATCAACATTACGCCCAGGGGTATCGACAGGGAAACCTCTGAGATGATGCACAGGACCCATATGGGCGTGGATAATGACTGGGTGAACCTCCTTCTTCAGGGCATGCGAAATGCCCTCTCAGATGGTTGGGGAGGTTCTCTCATCGCGACAGAGGTC
Source organism: Deltaproteobacteria bacterium (assembly GCA_030671095.1). The sequence goes on from DAOVAK010000009.1 coordinate 4,347, forward strand.
TCGGACATCCTGTTTGGAACGCCTCAGCCCAAGACGTCCACCATAAATACGGGTGTCCTGAAAGAGGATCAGGTCAACATTATCGTACACGGCCACAATCCCGTGGTGTCCGAGATGATCGCCCAGGCTACGGAAGATAAGGACATTCTCGCTCTCACCAAAGAGAAGGGAGCCAATGGAATCAATCTGGTGGGCCTTTGCTGTACTGGGAATGAGCTTTTGATGAGGCGAGGCATTCCCATGGCGGGCAACCATCTTATGACAGAACAGGTCCTTATGACAGGGGCAGTGGAAATGATGCTTGTGGACTACCAGTGCATTATGCCTTCCATAGGGCCCATTGGAAGGTGTTTTCACACACAGATGATTTCAACCAGTGACAAGGCAAAGTTCCCCAAGATGGAGCACAAGGAATTTCATCCTGAGAATGCAAGGGAGCTGGCCCGTGAGCTGGTGAAAGAGGCCGTCAATAACTTCGAAAACAGGATTCCTAATAGGATCTATATCCCTGTTGAGCCTGTCAACATCATGAGTGGATTCTCGGTGGAGGCCATTCTATCAGCCCTGGGCGGGACACTTGACCCCCTCATCGATGCCCTTAAAGCGGGAAAGGTGAGAGGCGCTGTGGGGATTGTGGGATGCAATAACCCGAAGATCAAACACGACCACGGACATGTGACTCTTGCACGCAGGCTCATTGAGAATGATATTCTCGTGCTGGATACAGGATGCGCGGCGGTCGCAACCGCCAAGGCTGGTTTTAAGGTGCCTGAAGCCGCTGACATGGCAGGACCCGGCCTCAAAGAGGTCTGCAATGCCCTGGGTATTCCGCCCGTCTTGCATGTGGGAAGTTGTGTGGATAACGTCCGGATCACCGTATTGGCCGCCGCACTGGCCAACCACCTGGGCGTAGATATCAGTGATCTACCCTTGGCAGGGGCTGCTCCTGAGTGGTATTCGGAGAAGGCGGTCTCCATCGCCTGCTATGTGGTGGCATCGGGGATCTATACGGTTCTGGGGCCAATGCCCCCAATCGCAGGGAGCATGAACGTGGTGAAGATGGCCACAGAAGGGCTGAATGAGGTCTTGGGAGCCTGTCTCGCCGTGGAACCTGATCCGGAAAAGGCCGCAATCCTCATCCGACGACATATTGAAAAGAAGCGTGAAGGATTGGGCCTACCGTCGATAACCGTATAATCATATCTCTCGTGGGATTCCACAAAAAAAGCAGCCCATTTATTGGGCTGCTTTTTTAATCCATATTCGAGATGTCCCCCAAATCTCATGGCTATCACATCACACTCCTGTCACAACCACTCACAAATCAGTCTGGGGGTTACGACTCCAAGCCCTCTAGAAGTGCCCTTGCAATGATTAGTTTTTCTATCTCCTTTGTGCCCTCGTAGATCTCGATGATTTTGGCATCCCGATAAAAACGTTCCACATCATACTCGGCCATGTACCCGTATCCTCCGTGCACCTGGATTGCCTCCTCAGCCACTCGAACGGCGGTTTCTCCGGCAAACCATTTGGCCATGGCCGTCAATTTTCGATCAGGTCCCCCCGTATCCGCCCTCCACGCCGCTTCATAGACCAGATTCCGCGCGGCCCGAACAAGGGTTGCCATCTCTGCTATCTTGAACTGAATGGCCTGAAAACTGCTTAGAGGCTGTCCAAATTGCTTTCTCTCTTTGGCATATTTGATGGCCTTTTCCATGGCGCCTTGGGCGATACCCACCCCCTCGGCCCCCACATGAATTCGGGTCCTGTTAAAAAACTCCATGAATTGATAAAACCCTTTGTCCTCCTCACCAATAAGGTTTTCTTTGGGGACGCGAACATCTTTGAAAGCCAATTCAGCCGTATCAGATGCCCGAATCCCCAACTTGTGGCGAAGCTTATTTGCCTCGAACCCTTCCCGGTCGCTCTCCATAAGGATCACGCTATGTCTGCCGTGGCGTGAGGCATCATGGGGATTTGTGAGACATATAACCATAAAATAACTGGCCACGGTGCCGTTGGTGATAAATATTTTATTTCCGTTGATCACATAATCATTCCCCTCTTTGACGGCCGTGGTTCTGACGGCTGAAACGTCACTTCCCGCATCCGGTTCTGTGATGGCGGATCCCATCACAGTCTCTCCCCTGGTGAGGGGTATGAGATATTTTTCTTTTTGTTCATCCCTACCGTACAATTCAATCATGTCGGCACCAAAGGTGGCTGAGATGAGCACAGATCCCAATCCAGGATCCACCCGCCACAATTCCTCGCTAACGATACACTTTTCCAGATAGCCGTAGCCGCTCCCGCCATACTTTTCGGGAAAGTTGAGCCCGATGAAACCGAGTTCAGCGGCTTTTTTGACCAGGCCACGAGGATACCGCTCTTCCTGATCGCATTCTCGGGCGATCTCTGGGAATTCACCCTCGGCAAACTCCCTGGCTGCTTTTCTGATATCTTGTTGCTCTCTTGTTAATTTGAAATCCATAATGGCCCTTCCTCCCTCGAGATTTCAATTCTTAGGTAGTTTCCATCCAGAAATGGCCCTTTTTTGCAATCTCTGCGTCAATCAGCGGGATTCCTTGTGCGACGTACCATATGTACGTCTCCGCGCAATCCCTTGATTTCTTCGCGCTCGCGATGCTCCGCTCAGGCCCACCCCTGCGGGGCGGGTTCCCGGTTTCTCCTCCGGCTTCCGGCTCGTAGAGGCTACAGCTCGGAGAGGCCGTAGGCCCTACGGGCCGGAGGCTTGACCTTGCAGAAAAATGTCTCATTTCTGATTTGGAAACTGCAAGTGCCCATTTATTCATTTCCGGATGGGCACTAGCTAATCCACACCGACGGGCTTGCTTAATAATCTCGATATTGACGTTCGCGACAATGTCCTCACCTTGGTAGGTGAGGTAGAAGCGCCCGAAGGCCAAGGCGAAGTAGACGTGTTGAGAGAGTATGATACAGGGAAATACCTGAGGGAGTTCACACTGTCAGAGATGATCGATCAGTCCAAGATCGAGGCCGAATTGAAGGAGGGTGTTTTGAGACTCACGCTGCCCAAGGTTGAAGCGGTGTCTCCTCGTAAGGTAACTGTGAAGGTGGAGTAAGAAAGGCCATCTCCTAAGCGTTCAACGTGCCACTTTCAATGGCATTTTTCATGTAATCAACAGCATTGCGGAAGATATGAATGCCGTCTCCCTCCTGTGACTCAATGCTTTTTCCCTGACGCAGAAGGGCCTCTTTACGCCTCGTCCAGTCCGGATGATTGGAATAGTGATTGAAGGCCTCTGGGTGAGGCATGAGACCGAAAATGCGTCCTGTGGAATCACATATCCCAGCAATATCTCGTAGGGAACCATTGGGATTCATGGGCCATTGTCCCTTGGCTTCATCCCCCTTTTCATTCGCATATTGCAAGACCACCTGACCATTGCTAAAAAGAAGATCAATATCCTCATCCGATGCATAGAATTTTCCTTCGCCGTGTCTCACAGTCAATTCCATGTGGGATAGCCCGCCAGTAAAGACGCACGGAGATTCGGGATTCAGTTTCAGGTTTACCCAGGTGTTAATGAAATTGCCCGTATCATTGCCAATGAGAGCAACTCTTCTTTCTTGGTAGTTCCCTTCAAACCCAGGAAGAAGACCCAAGTTGACGAGGACCTGGAAACCATTACATATTCCAATGATCAGTTTCCCCTGTTGGATGAATTCCTCGATCTGCCCCCCAATATTGAACTTCAATTTTGACGCCAACAGGACGCCCGCTCCGTGATCATCGCCCCAGCTAAAGCCGCCATCAAAGACAAGGATGTGGTAATCATCGAGAACAGTCTCGGAACCGGATTTCCCTCCATGGATCAACTCATTCACGTGCAATCTATGGGATTCAGCGCCTGCAAGTTTAAGGGAATAATCCGTCTCATAATCGCAATTCAAACCATAACCGGTGAGCACCAGAGCTCTAACAGTCATCATATCAACCCCCCGAAAGGTCTGTTCCAGCAATCCTTCAAATGGGATATCTCTTCCTCTATGAGAAGGACTCCTTCCCCATCTCTGATAAGAAGCATGGGTGATTCCGTTACAACACCTACATGACTGAATTTGAGGCCATCAAATATCTCTTCAAAGGTCCTTTGCTTATGAGGGTCAAGGGTCACCACAAACCGGCCAGATGATTCTGAAAAGAGTATTTGACTGTTCGTAAGGGCATTGCTACAGCGGACATCTCCGAGACGGATTTCAATCCCCAATTCCCCGCCCATGGCCACCAAGGCCAAATGAACCCCCAACCCCCCTCTTGTCACGGCGTGAGCTGAAGAGATGAGTCCCTGCTGAATCGCCCTGTGCAGTGCGGTATAAAGGGGCCAAAGCTCGTTGGCATCCACTTCTGGCACATGGAGGCCCACCTCGCCCATCATCTGGTAGTACTCGCCGCCGCCAAGCTCATTTCTCGTTTCACCCAACACATAAACAAGGTCCCCGGGTATCTTGGCATCCATGGTTATACATTTGCCAACATCCTCAATAATACTCGATACAGTAAACAGAAGGGTAGGCAATCCAGACACCTTTCGCCTTTCACCGAATGGCCCCTCCAGGTTGCCATCAATATACATGCTGTCTTTTCCCGACAAGAGAGGTATGCCATAAGCGAGACAGTAGTCCCTTAATGCCCAGTTGGCGCGGACCAATTGAGCCGCCTTGTACTTTCCGTCCGGGTTTTGTGCCGGATCGTACTGGATCGTGGGCCAGCAGAAGTTGTCTACGCCTCCCAGCTGATTCGGATCGCACCCAACCGCCAGCACTCTCCTGACCGCTTCATCAATGGTTAGGGCGCTCATATGATAGGTATCAATCTGAGATAAGTGGGGATTTAAGGCCTGGGCAACGCCAATCCCTCTCTGCAAGTCCAAAATGGGCCTGACGACCACGGCGTCACTTACCATGTCCCTTCTCTTTCCCACCAGAGGTTTGATGACGCTGCCCCCCTGGACCTCGTGATCATACTGTCTGGCAATCCAGTTTCTGCAACATATATTGGGACGAGAGAGCATTTCCTTGAGAAGAGAACCATATCTTTTGGGTTCACTTATGACAGGTTCTTTAAGCCCCCTCATCTCTGGCGGAATCCACTCTGCATCAAACGCCCACTGGGGAAAATCTGAGGTCAAGAAATCTACCCTTACAAAAGCACAGGTTTTGCCTTTGTAATCAAGCCTGAGGTAGCCAGAATCGTTATACTCCCCGATAACGGTGCTTTCTACAGCATGCTTCTTGGAAAGTTCCATGAAGCGATCCAGGTGTTCAGGCTTCACCGCTATGGTCATTCGTTCCTGGGATTCAGAGACCCAAATCTCCCACTGGTCCAGGCCGTCATACTTCAAAGGGACCCTGTCCAAGTCCACTCGACAGCCATTGCTGAACCGGGAGGATTCCCCCACAGAAGAGGAAAGTCCCCCTCCTCCATTATCGGTAATAAAGGATATGAGAGCCTCATCCCTCGCTTCCAATAAAAAGTCATGCATCTTTTTCTGCGTATATGGATCTCCGATCTGGACATGGCCCGCAGGGGTGGATTCGCTGTATGTCTCCGAGGCCGCTGTAACACCGTGGATTCCGTCTTTTCCCAGCCTCCCGCCTGACATGATAATAAGATCACCGGGCGTTGTGGTCTTTAGGTGGGATGATTCGTTGTGGACCCTGGCAGGCATGATTCCCAGAGCCGTAACAAAGACGAGACACTTGCCCAGATAGCTTTCATCAAAGAGCACTTGACCGAAAGGCGTGGGAATGCCGCTTTTGTTGCCCCCATCCCTCACTCCCTCAATGACACCGTCCAGGAGGCGTCGTGGATGGAGGTGTGGTTTCAGGTCCTCTGCATAGTCTCGAGGACCCACACAGTATCCATATAGCCCCATGATGAGTTTTGAGCCCTTTCCCGTCCCCATGGGGTCACGATAAATACCAACGATTCCTGTAATGGCGCCGCCGTAAGCCTCCATGTTGGAAGGGCTATTGTGCGTCTCACCCGTGATCGTGTAGTAGTAATCATCATGAAAGCGAGCGATTCCAGCATTATCCCACAGAACCGATACGACCCAATCCTTTTCTTCTTTTATCCTTAGGGTTGGGGCTTCAATACAGGTCTTAAAGGGGTTATCAACGATCTCTTTATGGCCACTGGAAAGATCATGGTATCTAAAGAGTCCTTTGAAAGTGTTGTGGTTGCAGTGATCACTGCGGGCCTGAGAGATATATTCCAGTTCCACATCAGTGGGTAATGAGAGCCCATACTTGTTCCTTTCTGCCTGGATGTCCTCTCGCAAAAAGTACCGCCGGATAACAGGGATATCACTCTCCTGTAGGGCCAGATTACGATCCAGGGAGATACTTTTTAATTCTTCAACGCTGCCTATCGCTATGGTACTCACCTGCGGTTCATGGTCGAGGACGACCTTGGGCACAATAAGGCCCATGCCCTCCTGGGAATCCCATTCTCCGTGAGAATAGATCCTCCACTGTTGTATGATGTCATTGGCGAGGATCTCAGAGGCGATCTTTTCCACCTGCGTCTGGAGGAGTTTCCCCTTAATCACGTAGAGCTTGGAGGTGTAAACGGCCTCGTCGGGTTTGAGTCTGAGTTTCAACAGATCCTCAATGGCCTCCACCGCTGTGCTTCCGCCAGTGTCCCTGACGCCGGGTCGAAATCCTATCCAGATTAACCAATCAAACGCCTTTGCCATGGGTGAAAAGGATGACTCCTCCGTGACGGGGTTGGTAAATATGTGGGTCCTCAGCATCTCCAACTGAGTTTCATTCAGATCAGCATCTATAGTGAGGACACGGATCACACGAATATCTTCTATTTCAAGGGCAAAATAATCCTTTGCTTTGTTCTTTACGCTCGCCCCTTCCGCATCCATCAACCCGTCTCTTAGCCTTATTTCCAGCCTGGAGGCCATCTGTGACTCCTTGTTTTTTTTCAGATTTTGAGGTACTCTAGATCAATGCCCAGGACGAGTCAATATGTTAACATGCTCGTTCTGGGGTTGAAATCGTAACCCCAGATGTATATATTGACCAAGAGGCTTTTTGGCTGGATTCATTGAAATTTTCCAAGAATGCTAACCCGACATTTTGAAATCATGAACGAGAGGTAACCATGCAGCGTGACAGCGTGAACGAGGGGAGCAGCGGAAAGCTCCCTGATCAGAAAGAGCTGGAAAAGGAACTGAGCGAATATCTATCCAAGAAATATGGAAACCGCATTAAGATCATTTCCCCTTTCATCTTTCCAAAGGGCGAGGAGGCAGCAACAGGTGAGGGAAAACCTTCAGATAGGAAGAAAGGCGTTCCCGCATTTGATATGCTACCTGAAGAGCTGGAGGCCTATCTTGAAAGCTTCGTTGTGAAACAGGACCAGGCCAAGGCCGTTTTGGCCACAAAGATCTGCACCCATTTCAACAGGATCAACTACCTGCAGAAAAATTCTGAGAAAAAGAAGACCCTGGGCGTGGGCATGATAAAAAACAATGTGCTCATGATAGGCCCGACGGGGGTGGGCAAAACCTATATCATCAAACTTATCGCTCAAAAGTTGGGTGTTCCTTTTGTCAAAGGTGATGCCACCAAATTCAGTGAGACCGGCTACGTGGGTGGTGATGTGGAAGATCTGGTGCGCGACCTGGTGTATGAAGCGAAGGATAATATAGACCTGGCGGAAAACGGCATCATCTACATAGATGAAATCGACAAAATAGCTTCTGCCAGAAATATCATTGGCCACGATGTGTCCCGTACAGGGGTCCAGAGGGCCCTGCTGAAGCCGATGGAAGAGACCGAGGTGGACCTAAAGGTTCCCCATGATCCGGTCTCCCAAATACAGGCCATCGAGCATTACAGGAGAACGGGCAAAAAAGAGAAAAAGATGGTCAATACAAGGAATATCCTGTTTATCATGAGTGGAGCCTTTGGCGAGTTGGCTGAAATCATCAAAAAGCGACTTCAACGCCAGGGATTAGGCTTTGAAGCGGATGTGCGGCCAGCTGAGGTGCCATGGGAGATCCTGAAGGATGTGGCGGCGCAGGACTTGATTGAATTTGGATTCGAGTCTGAATTCGTAGGCCGATTGCCCATCGTTGTTGTCTTTGACGAACTGACCAAAGATGACCTGGTGGAGATTCTGAAAAATCCCAATAACCCCATCATCCTAAGCAAGAGACAGGATTTCAGGGCCTACGGGATTGACATAAAATTTGAGGATGAGGCGTTGGCCAAGATAGCTGAAATGGCCGTTCAAGAGAAAACCGGAGCCCGGGGGTTGGTGAGTGCCATGGAAAAGGTCCTTATTCCCTTTGAGAAGAACCTTCCCTCCACAGATATCAAGGAACTTCTGGTGACCCCTGAGCTGGCCGGTGACCCTGAAGAGGCGCTTTCATCTCTAAAAAAGAATCCAGATGATTCGAAAAGACTGGAGAGGTTCGAAAGGGCAGTCCGGCAAGAGAAGGAGAATATAAAGGCGTTTATTGCCAGTAAGGTCAGCGATTTTCGTCAAACATCTGGCTTGGAGCTCTACGAGAAGAGGGTTGGGCTGATAGCAGAACTCTATTTAAGGACGATCTGTGATATAAATACCGCCTTCGATGACTTCGTGCAGATGTACAAGCAAATCAAAATGGAAGAAGACAGCCTATTTGACCAACTCGAGACAAACGTCACTTTTGATGATAGCGCTGTTGATGAGATAATCCGGCAAGCCATTGAGTCCGGGGAAGAACCCAGGTCTTTGGCGCTGAGGCTGGTGAAAAAGCTTGAGTACGGCCTCAAACTTGTTAAGGATCGAGCGGGCATTGAGGATTTTGTCATCAGTGGAGAGGCTGTAACTGATATGGAAAAGTATATCAACGGGCTTGTTAAGAAGTTCTACCAGCAAGAATATGATCTCCATCATCCGGAGAGCAAGGAGAGTTAATTAGATCCGGCCCCTCATCTCAGAAGTCTTCTCTTCTTTGAGTTCTCACCAGAACCAAAACCTGCAGGAATGAGGAAATGATAGGCATCTCCAAACTCTATTGTGGGACTGTAGAGCCCTCTGATGCGCTTCGTTATGGAAGGCGGTCGGGTGATCTGCCCTCGCATCTGCTCCAGTTCTCTGCGGATAAGAAGCCGGTGGTGGTCTGGAACATGACCCGGGCATGCAACTTAAAATGTATCCACTGCTATGCCCATGCTGTCAGTCGAAGCCGTGAAAGGGAGTTGACGACTGAGCAGGCCAAAATCATGATTGATGACCTGGCACGGTTCGGGGTCCCGGTCCTTCTTTTTTCTGGCGGTGAGCCTTTGGTGCGCCCTGATCTGGTAGAACTCGCCAGGTATGCCGTGGCCAGGGGCATGAGGGCTGTCATATCCACAAATGGAACCCTCATCACCAGAGAAAAGGCAAAGGAATTGAAGCGCGTGGGCCTTTCCTACGTGGGCGTCAGTTTAGATGGCATGGAGGCGATCAATGATCAGTTTCGCGGCAAAAAGGGTGCTTTCAGAGCCGCCATGGAAGGCATCAGGAACTGTCAAGATGCCGGGCTCAAGGTTGGGCTTCGTTTCACCATAAATCGCATGAATATGGGTGAGGTATCCCGGATTTTCGATCTCCTTGAGGCGTCAAATATACCAAGGGTCTGTTTTTACCACCTTGTCTATGCAGGGCGAGGGTCCGATTTGATCGACCAAGACCTGGATCATGCCGAGACCCGAAGCGTGGTGGATTTGATTATGGACAGGACAAAGCATCTGCATGATCGGGGCATGGCCAAGGAGGTCCTGACCGTGGATAATCATGCGGACGGGCCCTACCTCTATCTCAGGATGCTCAGGCAGAGTAATCCCCGGGCCAAAGAGGTCTTAGCGCTTCTCAAAATGAACGAGGGAAATAACTCGGGTCGGGGCATCGGTTGCATAAGCTGGGACGGCTCTGTCCATGCGGACCAGTTCTGGCGACATTGCAGTTTTGGAAATATCCTGGAAAAACCGTTCAGCCAAATATGGACGGACCTTTCCAATCCCCTGATGGCCAAACTGAAGGACAAGAAGCGGTATGTAAAGGGACGTTGTGCTTCATGTCGGTGGCTTGATATCTGCGGCGGGAATTTCAGGGTCAGGGCAGAGGCCGCAACCGGGGACCTGTGGGCCCCAGATCCGGCCTGTTATCTAAGCGATGAGGAAATAGGGATTGATAAGAGTGCCTAAAGTGATCTAAAGTGTCTAAAATGCCTAAAGTTGTCTGATCTGCCTCCTTTATGTATGTCCCAATACCCTGTTTTTCTTTTATTTCTCTAACACAGGCAGACAAACAAAGATCTTAATCTCACCATTTCCTTAACTTTAGCGCACTTTAGGCCCGCCTGCCATAGCCATTAATACGTGACGGCATCTGGTTGCTCGGGTCTCACTGCTGGAACAAGCCGTAGTACCTTGCACAACGTGGCATCGGCGGGCAGGCACTTTAGTCATTTTAGTTCACTTCTAGGTTGAAAGGACACTGCCATGATTATACGTCCACGTCGACTGAGGAGATCGCCGGCTATACGTCAAATGGTCAGAGAGACGACCCTGTCGGTTAAAGACTTCATCACCCCCCTTTTTGTGAGACATGGCCAAAATATAAAACACCCTATTGCCTCCATGCCGGGGCAGTATCACTTTTCTGTGGATAGGATAGGGAAAGAGGTGGAGGAGATATGGTCGCTGGGCATCCCCTCCATCATCCTCTTCGGCCTGCCCGACAAAAAGGATGCTGTGGGAAGTGGATCCTACGCAGAGGATGGTGTTGTGCAACAGGCCATTTCGGCCATTAAGGAGAAGGTGCCTGAGATGGTGGTCATGACCGATGTTTGCCTTTGTGAATACACGGATCATGGCCATTGCGGGGTGATCAAAGAGGGCCAGGTGGACAATGATGCCACCCTGGAGCTCTTGGCCCGCCAGGCCGTCAGTCATGCCAAAGCGGGTGCCGATTTCGTGGCCCCCTCTGACATGATGGACGGTCGTGTGGCCGCCATAAGAGAGGAACTGGATGCCAACGGTTTCCAGGAGATCGGCATACTTTCGTATGCAGTCAAATATGCCTCCGCCTTCTACGGCCCTTTCAGGGAGGCCGCTGAATCCGCTCCCCAATTTGGTGACCGCTCAGGGTATCAGATGGATGCGGCCAACGCCATTGAAGCGATCAAAGAGGCGGTTCTGGATATGGAAGAGGGAGCCGACATGCTCATGGTCAAGCCCGCGCTTTCCTATCTGGATATTGTCAGAAGGGTGCGCGAGGAATGTTTGCTGCCTTTGGCCGCCTACAACGTGAGTGGCGAGTACGCCATGATCAAGGCTGCAGATGAAAAGGGATGGATAGACGGCACCCGAGTGATGATGGAAGTGCTGCTCTCCATCAAGAGGGCAGGGGCCGATTTGATACTCACCTACTTTGCCAAGGAAGCCGCAGAAATCTTGAATGCATCTAAGACATGAAGTGTGCTCTTTTCTTTGTTTCGAATTTGAGTTAGACAGTAAGACGAAGCCGATTGGTTGAATTTATGAAGAAAGGTCATTCACACAAGAAAAATGAGCTTAGGCTTGTGGCCTGGGAAATGACCAGAAGTTGCAATCTGAACTGCGTCCACTGCCGGGCTGCCGCGGAAAGAGGACCTTATCCCGGAGAATTGGACACGGAAAAGTGCCTTGAGATACTGGACCAGATTGCACAGGTGGGTCAGCCCATAGTCATCCTTACGGGTGGTGAACCCCTCTTGAGAAAGGATGTCTTTGAGTTGGCGCAACACGGAACGCTGCTGGGCCTGCGCATGGTGATGGCCACCAACGGGACGCTGGTCACGCCAGAGATCGCTGAGAGAATGAAGTCTTCTGGTATTAAGCGGGTGAGCGTTTCCATTGATGGGGCAAGCGCCGAGGAACATGATCAATTCCGGAAGGTGCCAGGGGCCTTTGATGCTTCCCTTCAGAGTATTGATTGGCTGAAGAAGGAGGGCATAGAGTTTCAGATCAATACGACCGTGACGAGACATAATGTCCACCAGGTCCGGGACATTTTGGATCTGGCGGTCAAACTGGGTGCCGTGGCACATCACATCTTCCTGTTGGTTCCCACGGGGCGTGCGAAGGACATGGTCAACCAGGAGATTGACGCCCTGGAATATGAAAAACTACTGCGCTGGTTCTATGACATGAGAGATCAGGTTCCCCTCCATCTCAAGGCCACCTGTGCGCCTCATTATTACAGAATCCTCCGTCAAGAGGCTCACGCAAGGGGAGAAAAGGTCGACTTTGATACCTATGGTCTCGATGCGGTCACCCGCGGTTGCTTGGGCGGGACCTCCTTCTGCTTCATCTCCCATGACGGGATCGTTCAGCCGTGCGGCTACTTAGAATTGAATTGCGGAGACCTGAAGAAGTCATCCTTCGGGGAAGTGTGGCGAGATTCTCAGATCTTCAAGCGACTGAGAGATTTCTCAGCGTATGATGGAAAATGTGGCCGATGTGAATATCTGAAGTTCTGTGGCGGGTGTCGTGCGAGGGCCTATGAAAGTACGGGGGACTACATGGCCGAAGAACCCTTATGCATATATCAACCATCGAAGAAACTTAGGGCCGCAGGTGAGTAGAGGAGACTCAGAGAACAACAGAAGTGAAAGCCAGCGAAAGTCGATAAGTGTCCAAAGTGACCTGCCCGCCAATGCCTGCTAGCACGGAATGCTTCGATTGGGTTAAGCAGTGAGGAACTGATCAAGCAGATGGAGCAAAACAGGTGGCTATGGCATGCGGGTCTTAAGGGCCTTTAGTTTCCCCTTAACTTTAGTCACTTTAGTCACTTTAGCTCACTTAAAGGGATAGACACCTATGGATGATCTGGACAGAGCCATAGTCAACGAGATCCAGTCCGATTTCCCCATTACACCCCGTCCATACCATGAACTGGGGAAGCGCTTTCAACTCTCCGAAGCTGAGGTTCTTGAGCGACTCAAGGGGCTTAAGGCAGAAGGTGTCGTAAGGAGGATTGGCGGGAATTTCAATTCAAAGCGTCTCAACTTTACGAGTACCCTTTGCGCTGCCAAAGTACCGAAAGGAAAGATGGATAGATTTGTTGAGGTGGTTAACGGTTATCCGGGCGTCACCCACAACTACTTAAGGAATCACGATTACAATGTGTGGTTCACATTTATTGCCCAGAATGAGCTTCTCATAGATAAGGCGCTGGAGGAGATATCTAGCGCAACGGGGGTCACTGAAATTATCAATCTGCCTGCAGTCAAGCAGTTTAAGATAAAAGTGGATTTTGAAGTCTAGTGTTCCTATTCCTCGATTTTATTCAATAAAATTTCCAGTTCTTCCTCGGTCAACCTTCCCGCTTCAACGAGCAGATCACCGATCCCATCTTCCCGAAGTTCGTCGATGGAAAGAATGGATTTGTTCGTTTTTCCTTTGGTGCTAAAGAGGGTATAATTTAACGTCAACCTTGATTTTTTCAGTAATTTTATCGTGTTTTCTACGAAAATAAAGTGATAGCTCAACAGGGAATAAATCACGGCCCCCACAATCACCCATATCAACAACTTTTTTCGAAACTTCATGTGAGAAATTTCTCGTTTATGTCATACAGTGGAGGGCGATGCGGGACTTGAACCCGCGACCTCTGGTTCCGGAGACCAACGCTCTATCCAACTGAGCTAATCGCCCATGCCTTAATTTTTACCATTATTTTCTTTCACGGTCAATATGGAACAGCTTCAGCCAGAGACTGTTAGATGTAAATCAACCCATCCAAACTTTTTCACATGTCGGGTGATAGATCCCATATGAGTCTGGGAATAGAGACGCCATTGGCTTGATTTTTTATATATTTTATGCGATTGAGAGCTATTCTATTTCGATTAATATATGTTAGATCTAATTAAGCTTATTTAATAATAACTTTAAAAAGTCTTGACAGTAACAGGTATTTCTGTTAAAAATTTGAAAAATAGTTTAAAGCAATAAAATAGAACTCAAAGATACGGGTGGTGTATCATGATAGATAAAACGGACGAAATTTCCGACAAGGAGATTACCGAAGAGGATCTACTCGATTTCGAGCTGGACGATCTTTCTCCAGAAGAGCTGGGTGAGGATTCAGGATCTGGAGAGTCGGATGACGACATATTGGAGCTGGTCGATCTCGTAGAAGAAGGGAAGAGAGATAAGCTGAAAGACTCCTTCGAAGGGGAAATAGCGGATCTGATGAAGGAGGAGGAAGACGTGACGGCTCCGACGACGAAAATATCTGATCTGGAGGAGATATTGGATGAAGGAGAGCGTCCTGAGGAGGCTGAAACGGAGTTGGATTTGTCAGATATTTCCTTGACGGATCTGGCTGCGGAAGCGGAGGCTCAGCCTGGCGAGACGCTTGGCGAAGAAGAAATAGCGGAAGCCCCTGTTGAGGAAGGGATGGGAGAACTGCCTACCGCTGCCATTGAAATGGATTTTAAC
>DAOVAK010000626.1 GCA_030671095.1 Deltaproteobacteria bacterium
AATTCGCAACGTATCCGTCAAGTCACCTCCTGGAGCCCTGATCCACCATCAAGGCATCATCTGCCGTTCGACAGGCTCACGGCCCTGAGAAAAGCCGAAGGGCTGCGTTGCCTTCGATCGCTCCTCCTTGCGGCGTATTACTCCATACGCCTCAGTTGTCGCTCCTCGGCGCCTTACATCTAATACCTTGCTGGTGATCAGGAATGCTACATAACCTACTAATTTCAGTCTTAATACCCAAATTAGACGGTGAATTTGGGTGGAGAGCCAGTTGACTTGCCTGTGGGTTTCATCATATTAATTAAACGTATGGGGAATTCTGTAAATGATTGATATCATGTCGCTCTTAATAATTACAAATGTATGCCAACCCCATGGAATGATGGAACGGTGGAATATTGGTTGTAAAAAGTACGGGATCTCCACCTCGTTTCGACAAGGTGCGGGGCAACCTGGATTCCCCTATTCGAATTGGGCCGAAGCCCCAGTCCATTGGGAGACGTTGATTTGAGATGAGCAGCGGAGCCGATGAAATTGTGGGGATACTGAAAGAAGCTGGTGTAGATGTGGTCTTTGGTATTCCCAGTATTCACAATATACGTCTGTATGAAACGTTGCGCAAAGAGCCCGCCATCCGGCACGTACTCTGTCGCCAGGAGACCATGGCCGCCCACATGGCTGACGGGTATGCTCGCGCAGGCCACAGGTTGGGAGTGGTGATCTCCTCTACAGGTCCCGGAACCGGTTACATGGTTCCTGCCATACAGGAGGCATGGGGGAGTTGTTCGTCTGTACTCATGATTACCACAAATATCAAGGCGGCAAAAATCGGACAGGGATTTGGAGCACTGCACGAATTGCAGGATCAAGATACACTTTTTCGCCATATCACCAAGGCCACCATTACGGTCCAATCAGAAAATGAGGTTCAGGCGCTCACGCGAGAGGCTATCCATACCGCACTTTCTGGGAGGCCTGGCCCCGTCTATCTGGAAGTGCCCACGGATCTGTTGGACAGGTCGATTTCTTCAAGAGAAGAAAGGGGCCTGGAGGAGAAGGGCAGAGGAGACGACCTTTCTGGCCTAGAAGAGGCGGTGTCGCTGCTTCACAGTGCAAGGCAACCACTTCTCGTCGTTGGATCAGGGGCACTCAACGCCGACGCGACTGCACAAATAAGGACGCTTGCAGAGATATTGGCAGCACCGGTGCTGACCACCGTCAATAGCAAAGGTTTCATGGCCGAGGATCATCCCCTTGTCTTTGGCAATATAACGAGAAAAGGTGTTATTCGAGAGATCATTGCGTCGTGTGATGTGACCCTGGTCATCGGTTCCAGGCTGCGAGAGGTGGATGCTAAGCGCCGTGGCATGGATTTTTCTCAACTGATCCATGTGGACTGGGATTCCCAATGGATAGACAAGAATTTTCCAGCCCAGGTGGCATTAATTGGGGACCTCCCTGGCATTCTTAAGACAATTCTCAACAGGCTTAAGCCAGCTTCCCTTGCAGAGCAGAGACTCATGTGGATAAAGGAGATGCGGAAAAGACTGGAAGCGGAGCTGAAAAAGATCCGTGAAGCCCATATGGAGATAAAATATCTGGATGTCATTCGTGGCTCGTTGCCTCGGGAGAGTACCCTGGTTATTGACAACACCCAGCTCGGGTACTGGGCTGAGTATTTTTATCCCTCCTATTCCCAAGGAGGTCTGGTTGCGGCGAGGGGCTCGGCAACCATCGGGTTTGCCTTTGCCGCAGCGATTGGCGTCAAGACCGCATCTCCTGAAAGACCTGTCTTGGCATTGATTGGGGATGGCGGATTTCTCTATGGAGCCCAGGAATTGGCCACCTGCATGAGGCATAAGATTGGGTTCCCTGTAATCGTTGTGAATGACAATGCCTATGGCGTTATCGCTTACCTCCAACGGGGTGCGTATCAAAAGGTGTATGAATCCGATTTGACCAACCCTGATTTCGTGGCTTTAGCGCGCGCATATGGGGCAGAAGGGATAAGAGTGAATTCTCCCTCTGCCCTGGACGCTGCGCTGAAGGAGGCCCTCGCCTCTGAGGATTTATGGGTGATCGAGCTTGTCATACCTTCTGTGGGACCTCCATTTCCGCAGTATTGATCCTGACCGGACTCCCGCTGGAGTTTATCCCGCACTTGATGCGGGGCGGGAGTGACGGCATATTAATTATTGGTATTGCTAAAGAAGTTTTTTCAGTCACAACAAAATCTTTTAGCCTAGTGCGCATCCAGAAATAGAGAATGAAGCACTTTGCGGCCTAGCAGAGTTTCCAATTCAGAAATGAGGGATTTTTTCGTTGAGCAAGGCCGCACAAGCCCGCCTGCCTCGCCTGCGCGAGAGCAATGGCGGGCAGGGGTTTTCGCCGAGGCGCAAAGATCAGTACGTTGCAGGCGGAAACCCGCGGAGAACGACGCTCAGCGGAAAAAGAGCCATTTCTGGATGGAAACTAACCTATCACCAGTCTCATCTGCTTAACCTCCACTTCCACGCCCAATTTACGGCAGAGATTTTTTACTTCT
>DAOVAK010000093.1 GCA_030671095.1 Deltaproteobacteria bacterium
GACATCCAAGCCACCCATCCCGGGCATGATCATATCGAGAAACACGAGCTGAGGCTTCACTTCTTGAAACCTGCTTATGGCCGTTGGCCCATCCAAGGCCGTGTGCACATCGTGACCCTTGGAACTTAGAAATTCCTCCAACACATTACAGGCTTCAACTTCATCATCGACCACTAAAATTCTTCCCATAACTCAAGGCTCCTTTCTAAAGTCTGATAGCTACTGGAGTTCTCCATCAACGGGGAGCTCAATAAAAAAAGAAGCTCCTCCCCATTCATTGTTTTCTGCCCACATTCTACCATCATGTTCATGTATAATGCTGTAGGAAATGAAAAGTCCCAGGCCTATGCCCTGTCCGGGATCTTTGGTGGTGAAAAAGGGATCAAAGACCTTATCCATGTGGCTGTTGTCAATACCCGTACCCGTGTCGGAAATGATGACTTGCACATAATCCCCTGGGGCGGATAGTCCCGTTGCTATTCCAAGTGTCCTGGTTTTACTACCTGCCATCGCCTCGGTGGCATTGTGAATGAGATTAAAGATAACCTGCGCAATCCTATCTTTATCCAGAGGTATCGAGGGCAGAGCCGTATCGTACTGAACATCCGTCTTGATGTCATACTCCTTGAATTGAGGGCGGCTCAGGACCAAGGTATGCTGGATAATCTCGTTTAGGTCACCCATGGAAATGTGCTTTTTCGAACTGCGAGAAAACTGTCCCAGATCTTCGGTAAATTCAACAATGCGATTTAGCTGATCTTTGCAGATACTGAGTGTGTTCTTTACCGGTCCCGGAAGCTCCTCCTTTTGTCCTAACAATTGAAGCCTCATGGATATGATGTTGACAGGGTTGAGAATTTCATGTGCGACCGCTGCCGAAAGCCTTCCAATGGCGGCAAGTTTCTCAGACTGCACCAACATATCTCTCGTTTCCTGGAGTTCTTGACATGTTTTTCTCAGGGCCTCCTCTGCTCGCGTTCGATCAGCCAGCTCTTTTTTTAACGCATCATATAGTTGGGCGTTTTGTATGGCGACTGCCGCCGTGTCAGCTAAACCGCCAAGTAACTGCAGGTCCTCCTTTCGGAATCCGTAAGGCAATCCTATGGAGTCCACATAAATGATGCCGCGGGTCTCTCCTTCATACTTCACTGGCACACACATCACTGACATGACATTCATAACCTGTATGCTTTTCGAAATGTCAGCCTCGTCTGCAAGGCTTGTGTTGGACATCATTACCGGTTCACCTTCCTCTATTACCCTGTTGACTATGGTCCTGCTGTAGTTGATTTTGGGGAGAAGTCCCCCTTTAGCGCTCATTCTCGTCTTTGAAACCACCTCTTCCAGTTGGCCCGTGTCCTTGTCTAAGAGCAGTATGGCGCCCCGATTGATTCTATTCAGCAGCTTCATAATCTGATCTATCACTTCGTGCAGTACTTCACGGATATTATGGGATTTGGCAAAAATATTAGAGACTCTGAGAAGTAATCCCACAGTCCGCGTATAGTCGCGGGATTCATGTTTTTTGAGTAAAGACTCACTCGTGTCGAAGGGCGTTTTTTCTGTTTCTGTGGGGTATGCTTGAGCCAAGTATTCTCCTGAGGCCTCTTTTTGTAATGATAGGACACTGTTTCCTACGACAAAACTATTCCCTTTTCTTATCTCTACCTCGACGCCTGGCTCTATCTTCTGTCCGTCGATAAAGACGCCTTGAAAACTGCTCACATCTACGATGAAGATCTTACCGTCCTTATTTAGAAGCTTTGCATGATTCCGTGAAACGCCCATCTCTGAGAGACATATATCATTGTCATGAGACCTCCCGACTGTGGTGATTCCATCATTGAGGACAAAGGTGCTGCCCCTGTGTGGACCGTCAATGACGTATAATTTGTTCAAAATACGCCCCCCCGTTTTGATAGCACCAAGGCCAAGTCCCAACAACCCTTGGAACAAACGACCGCCAAGAGCTGGAACAGGCGGTGAGAGGAAAAGAGAGACGCTCCTGGCGCAAGCTCTCTCAGGCAAAGGTATCCATTGTCACACTATAGAAGTATAAAATAAGAGCAATACAGTGTCAATTGGCTAACCAATACAAGATAGGGTGGTGCCGCGGCTTTAAGGATTATCTCGTATAGGCCAAGGGCTCGCCATACCCCTTTTATTCCTTGGTCGGGTGTAGTACCCTTACGTTTACTCTTCACCTCAAATAGTCCGCAGGGGGCTTAACTTTGGCAATAGCATTGATAATCCTGGGACTCCTTTGTGCACTGATTGGTCTTGTGGGATGTATTTTTCCCGTCATCCCGGGGCCTCCTCTCAGTTTCTTGGCCCTGATTCTCCTCTCTTTTGCCAGGAATTGGGAGCCATTTAGTTCAACCTTCTTGATTATCATGGGAGGCTTGGCCGTGTTGGTGAGCATCCTGGACTATGTGGTTCCTGTGGTTGGGGCGAAAAAATACGGGGCATCAAAATGGGGGGTCTGGATTTCAATGATAGGGATGCTCATTGGCGTGCTGTTCTTCCCACCCTGGGGCATGCTTATTGGGGCCTTCATAGGCGCTTTGGCTGGTGAGCTGCTAGCTGGAAAAGAAGGGAGAAAATCCCTTCGAGCGGCTTGGGGTGTTTTTGTGGGAAACGTGGTGAGCATTGGAGTCAAACTCGCCTATTGCGGAGCGATCATCTTCTTTTATGTGAAAGAGATGTTTTAAACAAATAACAAGATTCCTTGCCCAGGAGAGGCATACACTGCGTTTCTGGAGAAGGTTCAGAATTGAAAGGAGGGGAAAGAGATGGAGACCATTAAGATTATGCCCTGTCTAGATATGAAAGAGGGGCGGGTCGTCAAAGGCATCCACTTTGTCGACCTGAGGGACGCGGGTGATCCGGTGGAGAATGCACAATTCTATGAGAAGGAAGGGGCGGACGAACTGGCGATGTTGGACATCGCAGCTACCATAGAAAACCGTAAGACAAGGCTGGAATGGGTGAAAAACGTCTCCTCGGTGATATCGATCCCATTGACGGTTGGGGGCGGTATTAGCAGTCTGGAAGACATGGAATTGGTCCTTGAGGCAGGAGCCAACAAGATATCCATGAATAGCGCTCCAGTCCGAAATCCTGACCTTGTCCGTGAGGCAGCTGAAGAGTATGGAAGCGAGAGCGTCACTGTGGCCATTGATGCGAGGAGAAATAAGGAGATGGCTTCTGGCTTTGAACTGGTTGTGGCAGGCGGGACCAAGCCCGTAGGGAAGGATGCCATTGAATGGGCAAAGGAGTGTCAGAAACTGGGCGCAGGCGTTCTTCTTCCCACAAGCATGGACGGCGACGGCACCCAAACTGGTTATGATTTAGAGTTTACCAAGGCCATTTCGGATGCGGTGGATGTGCCCGTAGTTGCTTCAGGGGGCGCGGGAAACCTGGAACATTTCTATGAAGCCGTTGCAGAAGGGGGTGCCCAAATTTTGCTCGCTGCTTCGGTTTTCCACTACCGCACCCTAAGTATAAGAGAGGTTAAAGAGTACTTGAAAAACAAGGGCCTGAAGGTGGCACTCTAAGCGGCTCTTTGGTATAGCCCCGTATAGAAAAAATGCGATGAAGCGGTCATCAATCATACCCGTACTGGTCTGCGTCCTCATCCTGTCCCTTTCCCAGTCCGTTTTATGCAAAGACTATCCCTTTCCCCATCCACTGGATAGACACCTCTCGGAAAGGTACACGGATGATCTGAGCGGTCTCCTGGATAGGCGGTACATTCGGGTCTTGACCACTCTTAATAAGACCAATTTCTTCCTTTCTGAGGGGAAGTTCTTTGGGTTCGAGTATTCGCTTCTGAAACAATATAAGAAGTTCCTGAACAAGGAGATTAAGAGGCGTGAACTGAAAGTTGTCCTGGAATTCATCCCTGTTGGGCGTGACCGGCTCATCTCCAGTTTGGTGGAAGGGTATGGGGATATTGCAGCGGCAGGTCTCACCATCACGCCCAAACGCCTTTTGCACGTGGATTTCACGAATCCCTATCTCACCGCCATTAATGAAGTGCTTGTTACCCATAAGGGAGTTCCGTTGTTAGATTCACTTGAAGATTTGTCTGGACATAGGGTATTTGTCAGAGAGAGCAGCAGTTATTATGAAAGCCTCACAGCACTTAATGCGAAGCTTAGGAATTCGGGAAAACGTCCCGTGCGGATTATGAAGGCGGATGAGAATCTAGAGACGGAGGATATCCTGGAACTGGTGAACACGGGAGCGATCAAGATGACCGTCTCTGATAGCCATATCGCCGGGATTTGGTCAGGCATGCTCAAAAACCTGAGGGTCCACAAGAATATTAAGCTTCGCTCCGGGGCAAAGATTGCATGGATGATTAGGAAGAACAACCCGGAACTGAAGGGGAGTCTGAACCGGTTCTTGAAAAAACATCGTAAAGGCACGCTGCTAGGAAATATCTATTTCAACCGATACTACAAGGAAAACCCTTGGATCAAGAACCCGCTTCGCCCTGGGGCACAGGATAAGTTTCAACACTGCAAACCTCTGTTCAAGAGCTATGCGGCCCGATATGGATTTGATTGGCTTCTTATTGTGGCCATGGCGTATCAGGAATCTGGCCTGAATCACAAAAAGAAGAGCCCCGGAGGGGCTCTGGGTATTATGCAGGTTCGGCCTGAAACGGCGAAAGACAAAAAGATAGGCATCAAGAAGGTCCACCTTTTGGAAAACAATATTCACGCCGGTGTGAAGTACCTGGCATTTTTGAGAGATCACTATTTCAAGGATCCAGAGATCCTACCGCGGAACCAGGTTCGGTTCGCCCTGGCCTCATACAATGCAGGCCCGGCTAAAATAAGGAGGGCCAGGTCATTAGCAGAGGAGATGAGACTGGATCCCAACAGCTGGTTCCGTAATGTGGAGTTGGCAACGCTTAAGCTCGTGGGGCAAGAGACGGTGCGATACGTCAGCAACATAAATAAGTATTATGTGATTTATAGGAACGCCCTGGAAAGAGGAGAAATTCGAGAAAAGGAAAAGGAGCAAATAGAAAGAGAAAGACAGGATCCATAAGGGAAGAATTCAGGGCCTTGACAAGGGCTCTATGCCAGAATACCATCGTTTCAGAATCAAGGCAAAACTAACCTCCCCCATCCTTGAAAAATGGGGCTGTGACCCTCAACCGCAGAGGGGTTTTCTTCATGGCGATATCTCGCCGAGATTTCCTTAAACGTTCTCTCATCCTTGGCGGCTCCCTTCTCTGCTCTCCCGCCTCTCTTCATGCCTTTGAAAAAAAGAAAGAACCGTGGCGGCCCGCCTATGACAGATTGGAGGATGAGGGTAAACTGGCGGAGAGGATTGAACAGGCCCATGCTATTTTCGAGTCGTGCGAACTCTGTCCCCGGCAGTGTGGCGTGAATCGGCTGAAGGGCGAAAAAGGATTCTGCCAGGCTCCTGGGGACGTTGTCATCTACAGCGCCCAACCCCATTTTGGTGAGGAGATATCACTGGTAGGCGAACATGGCTCTGGCACCATCTTTTTCTCTAACTGCAATCTGCGCTGCATCTTCTGCCAGAACTGGCCCATTTCCCATGAGGGCAGGGGAAGGAAAGTAAAGGATGAATATCTGGCGGAACAGATGCTCCATCTCCAGAAGATGGGCTGCCATAATATCAACCTGGTGACGCCCACCCACGTGATGCCAAACATCCTCAGTGCCACACGGATGGCCTTGAAAAAAGGTTTGAGTATTCCTTTAGTTTACAACACGAGTGGATACGAGCGCGTGGAGATCCTGAAGATCTTGGAGGGCATCGTGGATATCTATTTGCCTGATATGAAATATATGGATGCGGATCAGGCGCAAAAGTATTCATCCGGTGCCTCTGACTACCCTGAGATGGCAAAGGGCGCGATCATCGAAATGAACCGGCAGGTGGGAGGACATCTGACCGATAAGCGAGGAATAGCCTTAAGGGGGCTCATGATCAGACACCTGGTTATGCCCAACCGGGTGGCCGGGACAGAGAAATTCACAAAGTGGGTGGCTGAGAACCTTTCTAAATCCACTTATGTGAACGTCATGGCGCAATATCGTGTGGAATACAAAGCCTTTGAATATCCGAAAATCGCTCGCGGGATCACCGTGGAGGAATTTCTGGAAGCGATGGACTGGGCCGAAAAATATGGGTTGACCCATCTCGACCCTCACTCTGTGGCGCTCAAGGACTTCTACGCCCGAGGCCGATCAGGCTGAAATCATCTGCATTCAAGCCCAAATACCCGGTACGGGATTACCACAATAGCCGCACTTGCCTGTATCCAAATGCATTTCTTTGATCATATATCCCATGCGCTCGATAACGATTTTCTTGCATTTGGGGCAGAAGGTGTTCCAAGCCTCATGACCCGGCACTCTCCCGATGTAGACATGCTCTAGGCCGCAGCCTAAAGCGGTCTCGCGGGCCTTCTCAAGTATGGAAACTGGGGTTGGGGGGAGGCGCTGGAGCTTATATAAAGGATAAAAGCGAGATAAATGGAGCGGGGTGTCCGCTCCCAATTCTTTTCTTACCCAAAAGGATAGGTCTTCAACCACCGACATCTCATCATTTTTTGTGGGAATGATGAGGGTGGATACTTCCAAGTGGACTTTCTCCTGCTTCAGCACCTTCAAACTTTCCAGCACTGGGCCCCGTTCTCCCTCAGACAAATCATGATAACACGCATTGGTAAACCCTTTCAGGTCTATATGGGCTGCGTCTATGAGCTTGCAGAGGTCACGGAGGGGACCCTGATTGATGAAGCCATTAGAGTGGATCACATTTAAAAGGCCCTCCCGTTTCGCAAGGTAGGCGATGTCAGACATGTATTCGTAAAAGATTGTAGGTTCTGCGTAGGTGTAAGCAATAGAATGAGCCCTCATCTGTTTTGCTTTTTTTACCACAAGTTCTGGGGAGAACTCTTGGGCGAAGACGTCCTCTGGAAATGCTTGGGAGATCTCCCAATTTTCACAAAACTTGCACCGGAAATTGCAGCCTGCTGTTGATAAGGTCAGAGAATTGGTGCCAGGAAGGACGTGGAAAAAGGGCTCTCTTTCGATTCTGTCCAAAAAAAGGACACAGGGATTCCCATAGACCAGACTGTAAAGCTTTCCATCCCGATTCTCACGTACCCTGCAAAACCCCTTCTTCCCGTGAAGGATGTGGCATTGCCTAGGGCAGAGATCACACTGGATTTTTCCTCCACCCAACGGGGTGAAATAGGGGGAGAGTTTTGTTTTGATGAGGCCTTTAATGGGCATTTTTGCCCACGTTATTTCTGGAACAGAGATCAGATGAGCCGCACAAAGGGCACAGGAACTCTTCCCACAAATCTTCAAGAACTCACGTCTTGTCAAGCGGGTCTGTCGCATGCATCCATTCCTCCTGCCTTCTGTCCTCCCTGGCGCGCCGTAGCCTACTGGCGCCCGTCCTCCGTAGCAGGGCTACTGCGCCCGTCCTCCGTAGCAGACTACTGCGGAGGATGGAGAGGATGGAAAGGCGGCGGCTTGCCCTGAGCCTGCTTGCCCTGAGTTCATCGACCCTACGACGTAGCTAAGGGTCGATGCTGAGCAAGGTCGAAGCATCGAAGGGGCCGAAGGGTCTTCCGTCATCTGTTTTCGGCTTCCCCCCGTAGGAAGAGCTGGCGTTTAGGTTGGGCTACAACACAATAGTCTATTATTGGAGAGCGGTCTATATATTGTCAATATCGTCATAAAAAGATTTAAGATATTTTTCTTAAGAATTCAGAGCCTTACTATTGAATTTTAGTTTTTTGCTATTAACTTAAAAAATAGAACACTTATGAAAACTAAGAATTACTTCTTAAAACATTAGGAAGAAACAGAGGAGGTTGTCATGCCTGAGATAATGACGACTAAGGAATTGGCAAGATATCTTAAGTTGCATGAGATTACCGTATGCAAACATGCAGCAGAGGGTATGATTCCAGCAATTCGGATTGGCAGGGTCTGGAGGTTTGATAAGGAGGCCGTTGATGAATGGATCAATGGGGCCTCCGAAAACTGACCAATCAGCCTAAATCCACCGTCAATTTTAGGAGTCAACACTTAAATCAGCAGGTTATGCAGCATTCCTGATCACCAGCAAGGTATTAGATGTAAGGCGCCGAGGAGCGACGACTGAGGCGTATAGACCAATACGCCGCAAGAAGGAGCGATCGAAGGCAACGCAGCAGATGATGCCTTGATGGTGGATCAGGGCCAGCACAAT
>DAOVAK010000487.1 GCA_030671095.1 Deltaproteobacteria bacterium
AATAAGACTGCCAATTTTGGAAAGGAGATAAGGATCGAGGTTTGAGGAGCTTTTAATCATTCAAAAACTCTTTTGAAAGGGGGAGAATTATGAAAGTGAGAACATGGTTTTTGGTCTTTTTTCTTGTGATAACCGTGGGAGTGTTTTTCTTTTTTAGTGGCAATCCTGCACAGGCAGGACCAATCGAACTCAGATACGCTAATCTTTTTCCTCCCGTACATATACATTCCAAAGTCTTTGAGGCCTGGGGAAAAGAGATAGAAGAACGCACAGGCGGTAAGGTGAAATTTACCTATTATCATGGCGGAACCTTACTCAAGGGAGCCAAAATTTATGATGGTGTCCTGACAGGTATTGCTGATGTGGGCATGTCTGTTTTTGGGTACAGCCGGGGCGTCTTTCCCGCGATTCAGGCCATTGACCTTCCTCTGGCCTATCCCAGCGGTAAAGTGGCCACGCGCGTCATTAACGATTTTGTCAAGAAGTTTAAGCCCGACGAGCTGACCAAGGCGAAGTTCCTTTATCTCCACGCCCATGGACCCGGTCTACTCCACAGCAAGAAAGTTGTGCGTAAATTGGAGGATCTTAAGGGCCTGAAAATCCGTTCCTACGGATTTAATGCCAAGGTTGCTGAGCTTTTGGGTGGCGTTCCCGTTGCCATGCCCCAGCCGGGTGTTTACGAGGCCCTCCAAAAGGGTGTGGTGGACGCCAGTTTGAGCCCCTACGAGGTGCTAAAGGGATGGAAGCAGGCCGAAGTGATTAAATGCACCGTCGAATCTTACAGTGTTGGGTACACGGCCGGCTTCTTTGTGGTAATGAACATGAAAAAATGGAGATCCCTGCCCTACGATGTGCAAGCGGTCATGGAGGAGGTAAGTGAAGAGTGGATCCCCAAACAGGGCGAGGCCTGGGATAAGCTTGACAGGATGGGCAAAGAATTTACGCTGGAGAGGGGCAATCAAGTAATCACCCTTTCAAGTAGCGAGGCCGGCCGCTGGGCCAAGGCTGTTAAGCCTGTATTTGAGATTTACATTAAGAGTGCCTCGAAGAGGGGACTGCCTGCCAGAGATTATGTGAATTACTTAAAAAAGGCAGTCAAAGAATAGCGCACATCGCGCATAACCCGACCAGCAGAGGGGTTGCCAACCGATCCGTAATGGCAACCCCTTTTTGTTAAGAGAAATCCTACGCCTTCATCCTGATCCCAACAAGTTATTTCGCAAGCTATCCCCTTTCAACCGACAATTGACCAAATTGTCTCGCAGATGTTGTGGGTCTCGACCAGATTGGTTCTTGGTATTTTGGCTTGACACCCCATCTCTTATTGACTACAGGTAATTGAAAATACGTACAAAAATTCTTAAGACACTTTGAGGAGAGTAAAATGCACAAACTCCTTTTAGACGAACCAGGAAAAGAGATGCTTCTCTTGGGCAATGAGGCCATGGCCCGTGGCGCCCTGGAGGCGGGCGTAGCCTTTGCGACCTGCTATCCCGGGACACCATCTTCCGAGATCCCGGAGCAGTTTTTTGCAATCAGCAAGGAGACTGATCTATACTTTGAGTACTCCACCAATGAGAAGGTGGCCCTGGAGGTGGGGGCCGGAGCAGCCATATCGGGTCTGAGGACCATGGTCACCATGAAGCACGTGGGTTTGAACGTGGCTGCCGATCCCTTAATGACCTTGGCCTATGAGGGCGTCAAGGGGGGCATGGTCATTGTGAGCGCAGATGACCCCTCTCTGTTTTCCAGTCAGAATGAGCAAGACAATCGCTATTACGCCCGCTTGGCTTCTCTTCCCATGCTGGAGCCGACAAACACCCAGGAAATGAAGGACATCACCCTTGCGGCCTTTGACCTGTCAGAAGAACTGCAACTTCCGGTCATCGTGAGGACCACAACCAGGTTGAACCACATCAGAGGTGTGGTGAAACTGGGAGCCTTAATGCCTGTTCAAAGTAAGGCGACCTTTGAAAAGAATCCCTTCCATTGGGTGGCGGTGCCCGCAGTCTCAAGAAAGCTCCATCAACTCCTTTTGGAAAGATATGGCCGCGCCACGGATCTATCGGAGAAATCCCCTTATAATGAGATCCTTGGTGAGGGGAAATGGGGGATTGTGGCCAACGGCGTGAGCATGAACTATGTGAGAGACGCGGTGGCCGATCTGAATGTGGCCGACAAGGTGAGCTTCCTCAAGCTTGGATTTTCCTGGCCTCTGCCGAAGAAGCTTTGTGCAAAGTTCCTCAGCCAGGTGGAGAAGGTATTGGTGGTTGAAGAACTGGAACCCGTCGTGGAGAATGACCTGAAGGCGATCGCCCAAGAGGAGGACCTCAGCCTTTCCATAGAGGGGAAGGGGGTGGGCAGGCTTTCGCGCCTTCTTGAATATGATCCCGGTATGGTCAGAGGGGCTATTGCCGAATACCTAAATGTGGATTACGAGGCACCGACTATGGTGGACCTCTCTGATCTCCCGGAGCTTCCAGCCAGGCCCCCCACTCTCTGTGCAGGGTGTCCCCACAGGGCCACCTCTTATGCCGTAAAGGAGGTATATGGACCGGAGACCATCTACCCTTCAGATATCGGTTGCTACACCCTTGGAATGCTACCCCCCCTTTCAATGGCCGATTTTGTGATCTGCATGGGAGCCTCTGTAAGCTCTTCATGCGGCTTCTCCCAGGCCACCGAGCAGAAGGTGGTCTCATTCATCGGCGATTCCACCTTTTTCCATTCCGGAATCACAGGACTCATCAACGCCGTGCACAACAACCATAAATTCACTTTGGTGATCATGGACAACGGCACCACGGCCATGACGGGACATCAACCGCATCCCGGTGTTGACACAAAGCCTTTGGGCATTGAACGCACACAGATCCTCATTGAAGACGTTGTAAGGGGATGCGGGGTCAAGGACGTCCATGTGGTAAAGCCCTTTAAGGTCAAAAAGACCATAGAGGCGGTCAAGGCTTCATTGGCCTATGACGGGCTTTCGGTCATCATTTCGAGGGAATTCTGCCCTTTGTTTGCAAAAGCTATTGGAGAAAAGAAGCCATCCAGGCCGTTCTACGTAAATCTTGACAAATGCAAGGCCCATCACCTCTGTATTGATAAGCTGGGTTGTCCCGCCATGTATTTAGAAGAGGGCCAGGCTATGATTAATGAAAACCTCTGCACCGGCTGTTCTGTCTGTGCCCAGCTCTGTCCCGAAAATGCCATTCT
>DAOVAK010000065.1 GCA_030671095.1 Deltaproteobacteria bacterium
ACCAAAATGATAATGACCCCTATTAGCCCCCAGGCGGTGGATGCTTTGACGGTTACTCTGAATTCCAGGTTCTTTTTGGCCTTCTCCCCCTCCACCGCAAGACCGACGGAATAATCTCCCACCAAGGCCTCTTCGGCCGGCGTAATCGTCACTTCCACCTGCTTGAGATCTCCGGGACCAAGGGTCTCAAGGGTTTCCGGCTTGAACTCCACCTTCCAGTTTTCGGGCTTGAAAGAGAGGAACTTGACGGTATTCTGTTTGGCAGAACCGGTGTTTTTCACATAAAGGGAGAGATTGGCCTCTTTTCCTCTCAAGGCACTTAACGACAGAAGGCCATCAGCGGTCCCGGCATCCAGCCTGTATGTCCCTGTCAGGACCACCGT
This sequence comes from Deltaproteobacteria bacterium, assembly GCA_030671095.1. The sequence goes on from DAOVAK010000065.1 coordinate 384, forward strand.
GATCTCTGCTTCTGCCTTCGCCTCTGGCGAGCTCACCTTGACTTTGATGGGGTATCTGCCGGGTTCGGCCAAGAGGTAAGGTTTCACCTCCACGGCCATGGACTCAGTCTGGCCCTGCTTAATCCTCAGGCTTGAGAAATATTTCTCCTCGTAAGCTGGTTTGAATTTGATGTCCCAGTTTCGCGGGCCTTCATGAGCGAGGTTGAAAACCGTGTCCTTATCCAGTTTGTTCTCCACTTCCAGTGAGAATTCAAACGTGGCATCGGTCGGTCCTTCCAGAACAGGATATGAAGTGGTGATTTTCACATCTTTGGATTTTTTCTTCTCTTCCTTTGCCTTTACCGTGATGACCACCTTGCCTGAAGAGGTCAACTCTCCGTCCTGGGTCCGGCCCTTGACCAAAAAAGTATATTTGCCTGGGCCCACGTTCTCATCTGGCTCTGCCTTGAGCGTCAGGCTTTTGGATTTATCGCTTTCCACATAAACTCCTGTGACGCCGAAGCTATAGGTTTTTACCATTGCCGTCCAGCCTTTAGGCACTGAGGGGAGAGTGAGCTCAATGATCTCATCCTGTCTCCCCTTGTTGACCAACTTTATGTCTATGCTCACGTCTTCCCCCTGGGCCGCAATAACGCCCGAATATTCGGGGGCGACAGATATGCCACGCGGGGGAAGGTCCTTTTTCTCCTCTTCGTGCCCGTATGCAGGAGAGATCATTGCCCCTGCAACCAAGCAGAGGCCAATAATTGCAACGTAAAAAGAAACACCACCCTTACTCCATCTCATAAATTTAATCCTCCTTTAGTCATTGTCTGATTTGGCATGTTTGGCGAGGGAATCGGCATCATACCCTGCTTTCTTATAATTATCAAGTGCTCTCATCTTGAGACCCTTATCTTTCGTTTTTTCAGAATGTTTGTCCGCCAGCTCGGCCGCATGGCTCCACATACCCGCCTGTTCGTAGTCCCTTATCTTCCTTTCCACACCGAGAGCCGCATCCGATGTCTCCGTGACCGCAGAATGGCACCATGAGATGATCTTTCTTACCTTCTTGCCGCACTCAGGGCATTTGGAGAGGGGCCTTTCGCTGACCCTCTGAAGGATTTCAAATACCTCCCTGCATTTGGGACATGCACGGCCGGCGTTTACCGCTTGATATTCGTATATGGGCATTAGGAAAAAACCTGGATGTTAAACCGTATAGGCCTAAAAGGAAATTGAGAATCCGCTATAATTTAATAAGAAAATCATTTTTGTAAAGGGGAGAATCCCCCAAAACCCACGTCTCCTTCAGGCTCATCCCCCAGCTACGGTCAGGATAAGATTCACCTCGTCCCCGTCTGCGAGGCGTCTTCCGCCCTCCTCAGGTATCTCAAGCCGATCACCGTTTAAAAGAACCACAGGTCTGATCCCCTGCCTGAATGCCCGCTTAAAGGGCCTTTGCCCTCTAATGCCAAGGGCGGCGTCCGCACGTTTGAAGAGTCTCTTGACCGTGTCACCCTCTTTGAGCTGAACCGTCCCTGAGGCGTTCACCGATTGGCCATCTACGGGTCCAAGGATGCGGACCCGCACGGCTATCATGCCTCCAGATCTCAAGACCCGCTCCTCAGGGACCGATCCGGATGGAGACCCGCAATGACCTCATCCAGGCCGAGGCGTTTCAGGCGTTCCAGATCAGGCAGGCCGGTGGATAGGTCCCAGCCCATGGCTTGATAGAAGGCCTTGGCCATGCCATCCAGGTCCAGAGAGACGCCCTTTGCCGGGCCTTTATCAAGGGGTGGATTGCCTGAGATCCTGGGATGGAGCCTGAAATCGCGGGACGGATTGATACCCTCACGGACGTTAAATGCATGGCGGAGCTGCTCAATCCGCTCTCCAATGACCAGGTAGTCCTCGTCAGAGAGGTTCCAGCCTGTGGCTGCGTTAAGCCACTGAATAAGGGGGATATCAGCCCCGACTTGGGTCCCGAAGGTGCAGGCGCCCGCAGCATCCACCAACATTCTAAAGAAACTCCCGATGGCCATGGCTTCCCCCTTGTTGTCGTAACGGTACCTCTCCTTAGCCGTCATAAAGGCTGGGGTCTTCTTGGCCCGCTTGAACAGACGGTTCAGGCGCCCCAGGTCTAGGAGCATGTAAGAAGAAACAGAATGCCGGCCTGGGGCGGGTTCACAGAAGTAGGCCATGCCAAAGCCAGGATCGAATTTGGGATCGTGCATGGGCGCCTCCATGCCACCGCAATGGACCGCAAATGCCTCGCTCCCTTGACCTATCCTCTCAGCGGCCAGCTTGACCCCATCGGCCAGGATGTCTCCAAGTCCTTGGCGCTTAATCATCATCTCCGTGAGCTTGATGATCGCCTGGCCGTCACCCCAACGGAGTTCCAGGCCATCCGTTTCTTTTGGGGTTAAGATGCCATTCTCAAAGCACTCGATGGCAAAGGCCACAACCGCGCCGCAGGAGATGGTGTCCATGCCTGCTCGGTTCAGAAGATCGTTTACGCGGAAGATACTGTGCAGGTCGTCATTGAGGAGCAGGGTACCGAAGGCACAGAGGGACTCATATTCGGGCCGATGCATCTTCTCAATGGGATAGGAGCCGCCTGGGATCTTGACAATGGCGCCGCAGAGAAGGGGGCAGGAGAAGCAGCCATACTTCTTGGCCTCATATTTGACAACGGCCTCTGCACCGATCTTCTGAGAGCTTTTCAGGGGAAAATCCTTGTATCCTACGCCGCCCCAGTTCTTGACCGGGCTATCACCGCTCTCGGCACTGAAGGCCGTCAGGGCAGAGGTGCCATACTTGCTCAACATGAGGCGCCACAGATCGGCAGGTTGACGGGTATAGAGCGGGCCTTTTCGGGTTGCCCAACCCATAAAACCGAAAAGACGGTCGCCGAGGAACCGCTTGAGACCCTTCTGACCCTCGAGTCGCTTCCGAAAGGCCTTGCTCAGGGCTTGGATTTGCTTCCCATCAGCCACGCCCACCCGCTGGGTACCGGCAGCCACCACGGCCTTCAGCTTTTTGGAGCCCATTACTCCGCCCAGGCCACTTCGGGCAGCCATACGGCCCCCATCATTACAAACCCCCGCAATGAAGCTGAGCTGCTCTCCGGCCGGCCCGATACAGGCCACATGTGCCCGCTTTCCGTAGCGCTCTTCGAGCCGCTTTTCCGTTTCGATGGCATCTACCCCCCAAAACGCTGATGCATTTCTGAGCTCTGCCCGCTGATCATCCAGGTACAGGTATACGGGTTCAGGACTTGCTCCGTATAAGAAAAGGCCATCTAAGCCGCATCGTTTCAGTGAGGGGGAGAAATATCCGCCGCAATTGGCATCACCCCAGCCCCCTGTAAGGGGGGATTTGCCCACCACATTGAATCGGCCAGTAAAAAGAGAGCCGGTATCCGTGAGAAGGCCGGTGGTAAAACCGAGTACATTGTCTGGACCCATGGGATCCACGCCAGGTTTCATGCGGTCCCAGAGGACCTTGGCTCCCAGGCCCAACCCCCCCAAATATTTCTGGTAGAAGGCTTCGTCCGGTTCCTGGTAGGAAATCTCAGAGGTACTCAAATCCACATGAAGGATCCTGCCGCAGTAGCCTTTGCCTATTTCTCGGGATGCATGAGTCATCGGATTGCCTCCTTAGGGCCATTTTCAGGATATTAGCAATATTCGGGCAAATATCAAACAGAAACAAAAAACTCCCTGCGCTCAAGAGAATCTTGGATCAAAAAATTGGTATAGATATCCCCTTGCCTCTGGCCCATAGGGCCTACGGCCTCTCCGAGCTGGAAGCCCTACGAGCTGGAAGCCGGAGGGAGGAAAGGGGTGTGGCCTCAAAAATGAATCTGGCACCAAGAGAGACTACGCCAATACTTCTGAACGTTACCTAAATCTTGTGTTCAGGTAATAGAAGAAGGCTCAAAAATATGGTCGACTCAAACGCACGCAGTGCTTATACTTAATCTGGACGACTTGGATACGCCTATGCTATGGTCGACAGAGCGAGAGGATTTGACATATGCGGTAAGTTGCCCGTTTTAAATGGGGAAAGGCCTCCCAATCTTCTGCCAAAATTAAAGCAATTAATCATTTTATGATGGAGCCAGGGAATGAAAATTAAAGTTGAGAGTGAGAAGATTATTAAAGCCGTCAAGAAACTGGACGGGATTGAGATCGTGTTGGAGAGTGCTGATGATGCCAAGGAGGCGCTCAATCTCATCCTGAGAAAAACCGGCCTCTTCGAAAGAGAGGATTATGGAAAACTGAAGGATGTAAAGGTGACCTCCTTTCAGAAATATGAGACTTCAGCAGTGGATTATAAAATGATATTCTTGCTGGATTTTATTTTTGAAAAGGATGTAACCCTCGATACAAAGGTCGCCATCTTAAAGGAGTTCCAGGCGTTTTTTAACAAGATCTGAATGGTTCCCCTCCCATTCTTTTGGCTGGTACATTGCATATCCTCATTTCACACCTCACCTGTATCGCCCTTTATCGAGCAGGCCCATAGAGATGAATTTCTCCTTCACAGGATCAGGGAGAGTTCCCTTCTCATCCACCTCGCTGGCGATGGGCAAGAGATCATTGCTCACAAACTTTCTGACGGCCTTCTGAATCTCCAACTCTTCAAAAGAAAATTTGATTTCCATGATGACCTCTTCAGCGTTAAATTGTCATTGGTGAGGGGAGTGTATGGAATTTGTATTTACGACTCGGCGTAACTGTGGAGGCCGGATAAGACGAGGTTAACGCCTAAATATGTGAAAATGACGCAACCAAAACCGACGATAGAGAATATGGCCAGCTTCTTACCTCGCCAACCCCGAATCATCCGTGAGTGGAGCACGGCAGCATAGACGAGCCATGTGATAAGGGACCAGGTCTCCTTCGGATCCCATCCCCAATAGCGTCCCCAAGCCGAATGGGCCCAGACGGCTCCTGTAATGATGCCCAAGGTCAGCAATATGAAACCAATGGTGATCATTTGGTAGCTCAATTCATCCAGAATGGGTGACCTGGGAATAAGTTTCAAGAAGAGGTTCTCATTGTTTGGATTTTCGAGTCGTTTCAGGAGATACATGATGCTCAATCCAAAAGCGATTCCAAAGGCCGCATAGCCAACAAAACAGGTGATCACGTGAGCAAGTAGCCAGTTACTTTTTAGGGCAGGAACTAGAGGCTGGATATGGCTGCTTACATGGGTAAATGAGGCATAGGCCATAATGAGAAACGCCAATGGCGTGGCGAAGGTCCCTATGCTCTTGTTCCTGGTCCGCCACTCTACGAGCAGGTAGAGCAAAACCAAGGTCCATGCGAAGAAGATCAGTGATTCATAGAGGTTGGAGAGCGGCGCATGACCGATTCCTAACCGGTAAGATTCAACCCACCGGAGGATAATAGCGGTGGTATGACCCAGCAGGCCGAGGGAAGTAACTACGGTCGCCAAGCGCCCAAAGACCTCCTTCCCCATGACCATCATGAGGAGATAGAGCATGAAAGAGGCAAAATATACAAAGGTGACGTAGTTCAGAATCACGGCGTTTATCATGCGTTTTTTCCTTCTCCAATGAATAGATTTTGAAGCTTGCTGGTGACCTGTTCTAGTTCCCTATCCATGCCAACAGGATTTTTATTTGCGTTCCCTGCCACGCTAATTCGCGTCTTGCCTTTGGACTTTGAAACACGCACCCAGACCCTCCTATGGGATGTAAAGAAGGTGACAAAAAAGCCCCCCACCATGACAAAGCAGCCCAACCAAACCACGGAAACGCCCGGGTCTCTCGCGACCTGAAGCCCTGTATAATATTGGTTTTCAAGTTTTTCCAAGAAAAAGGTGTAGGGTTTGAAAGAGGAAGGATTTAAAATGGGGGCCCTGAACATGGCTTCAGGAAATCGCTTTCGCAACATTTCCACGTGTTGAAATACCCAGAATTTCATTTCATCTCCTTGCTCAGGCCTGACAGAAATCATGGCAGCGGGTCCCATCATCCCCTTAAGATTGTCGTCCACCTCGAGTACCTGGAACTGCGCCTTAACACCCGGAAGTGAGAAGGGTTTTCCTTGTTCCACCCCCGTCGATAATGTCTCAAGTTTGTTTTCCGATTTGGATATTTTCAGATGGACCTTACCAGGAATGGTGCCGTAACTGGACTGGTAGAAGGTGATGCCGTTAAAGGTAATGGGGTGGTTGACTAGGAGACTCCCTTGTTGGACCACTTTTCCCCCAGAAAAAAACCTAAGATCGGATCTGTATTCTTTTGGGGCACCGTTCTCATAAAACTCCACGATGAATTTTTCACAATGGACACTGAATCCCAATTTTTTGGGAGTCATTTTTTGTCTGAGAGCAACCGTGTCCACCGTATCTCCTTCTGCAATATTCACGTAGGCCTCGAAGCCAAAAAGGGACCCTACGATACCGCCAACTAAGATGAGCAGAACGCTTAGGTGAACGAGATAGACCCCAAAATAGGAGTAGCGACCCTTCTCTCCGTAATAGAAATTGCCTTTAGGACTATTCTTGGCTTCTACCCTCTTATACTGCTTCTTCAAGAAGTTAGCCACAAGGTCTCCCACCTCATCCATCTCTCCCTTCACCGAAAAGTTCCTTTCAGCGGGAAGATTTTCAAAGGGTTTGGACCTATCTGCTCTTGGGGAGGCCTGAAAAAGCTTTAATGTGGCAGGCAGACGATTGATGGAACAGACGATGAGATTAAGGGCGAGCAGAGCGATTATGATCCTGAACCATGAAGAATGATACATGTCAAAAAGGTCCAGAGAACTGAGCACCTGAAACATCCCGGGGCTTAGCCCCCGAGCGAATTCCACAGCACCTTCTTGCTGGGGGATGAGGGTCCCGAGTACGGAGGCAATGGCGAGTATGATGAGCAAAACAAGCGTAAGCTTAACGGAACTAAAAAAACGCCATATGAGATTTGAATTCTTGTCATTGCTAAATTTTGCCATAATCGCTTACACCCGTACCCTAAGACATAGCCGCACCAGGAGCCCTTGAAGGGGTTCAGCATATTTCGAAGCCAGGAAAAAATCTTTGGTAATCATTAGCATAATAGTATAAAATATAGCAATCTTTTCTAGTAATGCAATTCCAAACGTGGGGTCAAAAGATTTGACCATCGAGCAGTATCCATGTTAAAAACCTACTACTCATCGCAAAGGAATATCCTATTGAGGTCATCTTAGTATGCTCGATCTGAAATTCATTCGATCCAATCTAGATAAGGTTAAGGAAATGCTCAAAAACAGAGGGTACGACCTGGATATCTCTGTGTTTGAGTCTGTTGATAAGGAGAGACGGGAAATACTTACCTCTCTGGAGGGTCTTCGCCACCAACGAAACCGCGTCAGCGAGGACATCGCGGCCATGAAAAAGAAGGGCGAGGACGCGTCTCAAATCATCCCCGAAATGAAACAGGTCTCGGCTCAGATCAAAGAGAGAGAGGCTGAGCTCTCTCAAGTGGAAGATCAGTTAAATCCATTTCTGATGATCGTACCCAACATGCCCCATGAATCGGTGGCTATTGGTGTAGATGAAAATGATAATCCTGAGATCCGTAAGTGGGGTGAGATCAGGGAAATGGACTTCGAACCGCTTTCCCATTGGGAGATCGGGGAAAGACTGGGTATTCTCGATTTCGCTCGCGCGTCAAAAATAGCTGGCGCCAGGTTTGCCCTATACCGGGGCGCTGGCGCTTTGCTGGAAAGGGCCCTGATCAATTTCATGCTTGATGTTCATACAAGGGAGCATGGGTATACGGAGGTTCTACCTCCTTTCATGGTCAACTCAGCAAGCATGACCGGTACAGGGCAACTGCCAAAATTCAAGGAGGACCTTTTTAAGATTGAGGGCTGGGATTACTACCTTATTCCCACCGCAGAAGTCCCGGTAACAAACATACACCGAGAGGAGATACTCAAAGAAGAAGATTTACCTTTCTACTATGTCTCTTATACGCCCTGTTTTCGTTCGGAAGCAGGCTCCTATGGCAAGGATACCAGGGGTCTGATCCGTCAGCATCAGTTTAACAAGGTGGAGCTGGTCAAATTCTCCAAGCCTGAAGAATCTTGGGATGAGCTGGAGAAGCTCACAAAAAATGCGGAAGAGATTTTGAAGCGACTTGAACTCCCTTACAGAGTCGTTTCCCTCTGCACCGGAGATCTTGGTTTTTCTGCAGCGAAAACCTATGATCTGGAGGTCTGGCTCCCAGGGCAAAATCTTTATAGGGAGATTTCTTCCTGCAGTAACTTTGGTGACTTTCAATCCAGACGCGCGGGGATCCGGTTTAAGAAAAAGGGCGCCGGTGGGACCCAATTGGTACATACCCTCAATGGATCCGGACTTGCAGTTGGGAGAACCCTGGTGGCCGTGCTCGAGAACTATCAGCAGAAAGATGGAAGCGTTGCCATACCCGAAAAGCTCAAATCCTATATGGGAGGAATGGAGTTCATCACCCAAAGTCCAGAATGACAGTGCGCAGTAACAATCCGAATAGCTGGAGGTATTACCAAAAGGGGCTGAAGAAGAAGGCCAGGAGAAGATCTGCTGCAAATCGGGTAATGCTGCTCTTTGTCTACATGGTATTGATTGGGGTTACCTACACGGCCTCCTGGATATTGGCACATGGGGAGCGATCGGAAGATGGAGATTTAACTACCGCGAGATGGGAAAATTCACAGCCCGAAAAGTTTGGCAAGCAGGATTTGCCACCCCTCCTGAGAGGGCTGAATTTGGATGTGGTCCCAGCGACGCAACATTATCCCCTTGATACCGGGGGGATGAGGCTTACTGTTGAAGTACCCATTGATACCGGTCTCCAGAAATATATTCTTGACCTTCTACGCCGCTCTCTCACGCATCAGGCAGCTGTGGTCGTCCTCAGGCCCAAAACGGGTCAGATTTTGGCCATGGCCGACTACAAGAAAGTTCCAAAGGGGGAGAGAGAAAATCTCTGTCTGAAGGCAGATTTCCCGGCTGCCAGCCTCTTCAAGATCGTATCCGCGGCTGCAGCCATCGAGGCGCGGGGATTTACGCCCGGCAAGACGGTCGTCTTCCGGGGCATGAAACATACGCTGTATAACAGCCAGTTGAGACAGAAAGAAGGACGTTATAGCAGGGAGACCAGTTTCAGGAAGGCTTTTGCCGGATCCATCAATCCTGTTTTTGG
>DAOVAK010000152.1 GCA_030671095.1 Deltaproteobacteria bacterium
CAGTCCTGAGAAGTATAGGGCAATCGCTCTAACTGCCGGCAGGAATGTGGATCTCCTGACAAAGCAGATAGAGCAATTTCGCCCCGTAGGCGTGGCTGTCTTGGAAGAAGATCTGGCAGACACCCTGAGAACTCGACTTGATAAAAACGCTGCCACAGAGGTCCTTTCTGGAACAGAAGGATTCGTACACTTGGCCACCTTGGAAGAAGTGGATACGGTGGTCTCTGCCATGACAGGGGCTGCTGGATTGGTCCCCACCTATGCAGCGATTGAAGCGGGTAAAAATATCGCTTTGGCCAACAAGGAGACACTGGTCATGGCAGGTCCTCTCATTGTGGATGCGGCAAAAAAACAAGGGATATCCATCCTGCCCATTGATAGTGAACACAGTGCCGTTCTTCAGTCTCTGCAGGGGCATCCGCGGGAGGATGTGAGACGTATCATACTGACCGCATCCGGCGGACCATTCAGAAATTTTTCCCTTGGGGATATGGAGAAAGTTACCCCAGGGCAAGCCTTGAACCACCCCACCTGTAATTTGGGCAAAAAGATAAGCATCGACTCCGCAACCTTGATGAATAAAGGATTAGAGGCCATTGAAGCCAAATGGTTTTTTGATCTGAGGATGGATCAGATTAGCATCGTCATCCACCCTCAGAGCATTATTCACTCCATGGTCGAATACCGGGATGGTTCAATAATCGCTCAAATGGGTATCCCGCACATGATAACGCCCATTTCTTATGCCCTCTCTTATCCCCGCCATATGGAGAATCACCTTGTGCCCCTCCAGCTGGATGAGATAGGGACCCTAACCTTCCAAAAACCTGATTTGAGAAAATTCCCATGTCTGGATCTGGCTCTCCAGGCTGGGGAAATAGGGGAGAGTATGCCGGCCGTCATGAATGGAGCCAATGAGATCGCTGTGGATGCCTTCCTGAACGGCAAAATCGGTTTTCTCCAGATACCAATGGTTATAAAAAGGACCATGGAGGCCCACGGGACTTCCTCCATTGACAGTATTGAGAAAGTGATGGAGGCGGATTCATGGGCCCGGAATACGGCCAGAGAACAACTCCGTGCGATAACTGGTGAGTAGTTTGGACCCAGGATTCCTGAGCAAGTGATTGACATATGTGAAATTATCCTAATTTTATGATATAGTACGCTCAATTCCAGACTGAGAAATAAGGCTTACTGATGAACTTTTTAATTTACTATTTCCTCCCCTTTGTTGCCGTTCTGGGGATCCTGATTTTCTTCCATGAGTTGGGCCATTTCCTCGTAGCCAAGTATTTTGATGTAAAAGTCCTCAAATTCTCCCTAGGCTTCGGATACAAACTGGTTGGGAAGAAGATCGGCGAAACAGAATATTTGATCTCCACGGTCCCCCTTGGGGGATATGTGAAGATGCTGGGAGAAAACGATGATGAGATGGAAGATCTCCCACCTGATGAAGCCAAGAGGGCCTTCCATAATCAGCATGTCTTAAAGAGAATGGTAATCGTTGCAGCCGGACCCGTGTTTAACCTGGTATTGGCAGCCGTTTTGTTCTGCGGCCTTTTCCTCGTCTCGGGCAAGCATGAGATGACCACAGAAATCGGGCAGGTCCGAGAGGGCTCCCCCGCCGACGGCGCGGGCCTTAAGAAAGGGGATTTGATCATATCCATTCAGGGCGAAAGTGTCCAGAGCTGGTCACATATCAAAAAACTGGTCCGCGACAAGGCCGGCATCCCTTGTATCATCACCGTTAAGAGGGGTGATGAATTCTTGAGTATGACGGTCACTCCGGAAGAGGGTGTGGTGAAAAATATATTGGGCGAAGACGTCAAAACGGCCCTCATCGGGATTGTGGCAGCCGGAAAATTCGAGGAAGTGCGATTAGGTCCTCTTCAGGCGATCAAGGAGGGCTTGGTGAGGACTTGGGAGGTCATGAGCCTGGTCTGCGTGGTCATCGTTAAACTCTTTCAGGGCGCCATATCGATCAAAACTATAGGAGGTCCCATTCTAATCGGCCAGATTACTGGCCAAGTGGCACAGGAGAGTTTTGGCCTGCTTATTCCATTGCTGGCCGTCATAAGCATCAACCTGGGTATCCTAAACCTCCTTCCTGTCCCCATTCTGGATGGCGGGGTCATTATCTTTCTGTTTATCGAATTGATTATAGGCAAACCCATCAGCCTTAAGAAGCGCGATTTCGCCCAGAAGGTGGGCCTTTTTCTGCTCGGACTTCTGATCGTCGTTGTCACCATAAACGATCTCTCTAGAATTGAATTCTTCAGAAAACTATTCGAAAAAGTCTTTGGTTAAATCCATTGATCCTGGCCTTTAATACCTCCACACCTCAATTCAGTATAGCCCTCATGAACGAGGAGGGCACCACCCTGTCTGAATACTACATGGCTTCAGGATCCAAGAATTTTAGGCGATTCATGCCCGGAATTGATTTTCTGTTATCCACCTCAAAAGTCGATACAAGAGACATTAAGGCCCTCATTGTGGCAACAGGACCGGGAAGTTTCACTGGACTAAGGGTTGGGCTCTCTGAAGCGAAGGGTATGGCACAAGGTCTTCAAATCCCCATAATTGGTGTGTCCAGTCTGGAAGCTATGGCTGCACAGTTGCCTTATGTAAGGCAGCCTGTATGCGCCATAATCGATTCCAGAAAGGGGGAAGTTTTTGCGGCTCTGTTCAGTTGGGGTGATGACAAAAGAATGGTCAGGACGCAAGAGGACACCTGCTTGAGGATCGAGGAGTTGCCTTCTGTCTTTGCGGAACCCACTCTTTTTTTGGGCAACGACTTCAAGAAGCAAGGCCATCTCATAAGAGAAATGCTCGGCCGCAAGGCTGAGCTGGCGCCTGCCCATCTTTGGAACTTGAAGGCCTCTGCTGTGGGAACTTTAGGGCTTAAACGGTTTCTTGCCCAGGATTTTGATGATCTTCAAGAGCTTGTTCCGACCTATTTGCGTCCCCCAGATATTAGGCCCACTCCCTTTACCCCCAAATCAGAAAAAACGGATACCAACGATTTGGACGAGAAGAGGGAATAAGGACGTTGACAAGAACAAACCTTGAAAAATATAATGCCTTTCCACGGGCTTTGACCGAAGCGGAGTATTGGTGTCTAGGGTCGGTCTGGGGCCAAGGCAAAATGGAGGGAGCGGAGTTATTCTTCACATGGGCTCATCAAACCTAGAGGGTACGAGGATTAATAATAGCTTGCCCTTTGCAAGAGAAGGTCTCCCATTTATCTTTATTGGGAGCTTTTTTGCTCTTCTTTTCCTATATCTTGGCTTTGTGATAATCACGGTTTTTACGGGTGTTCTGAGCCTGTTCACCATGTTTTTTTTCCGTGACCCTGCCCGTGAAAATCATGTGCCAGAAAAGAGCGTGCTGACCCCTGCTGATGGCAAGATATTAGAGATTCAACACCTGAAAGATGACAACAACCCTTTGGGTGAACCGGCCGTAAAGGTGAGCGTATTTATGTCTCTGTTCAACGTCCATGTGAATCGGATTCCCACAGGCGGAAAGATCCTGGCTATCCTCTACAATCCTGGAAAATTTTTTTCTGCCAACCTTAACAAGGCCTCTGAGCAAAATGAAAATAACCGCATAATACTCCAAACAGGTGACGGACGCAGGATTGTTTTTGTTCAGATTGCAGGACTTATTGCCAGACGCATTGTGTGCTGGATCAAGGAGGGGGATCATGTGAGGACAGGGCAGAGGTTTGGTCTCATCCGGTTTGGGTCCCGTTTGGACCTATATCTTCCGGATGATACTCGCATCATTGTTCAACCTTTTCATAAGGTAAGAGCAGGCGAAACTATTCTGGGGTATCTATCATGAAATCAAGGCGGAAAAAGAGACCAAGGAAAACAGGGAGGAAAGGTATTTTTGTCCTCCCTAATTTATTTACTTCGGCTAGCCTATTCGGGGGCTTTTACGCCATCATCGCTGCAATACATGGGAGATACGATGCAGCTGCCATTGCGATTATCATTTCCTGTGTGTTCGATGGCCTGGATGGGAGAATTGCACGCTTTACGCGTACCACCAGTCCCTTTGGAATCGAGTACGATTCCTTGTCAGATCTCGTGGCGTTTGGTGTTGCACCCGCCATATTGGCCTACTTATGGGCCTTAGAGCCGTTTGGACGTTTGGGTTGGCTGGCCGCTTTCATGTATGTCATATGCGGAGCCTTGCGGCTTGCCCGATTTAATGTGCAGAAGGACAGGGTGGATGCCAAGTTTTTCAATGGACTGCCAATTCCGGCCGCTGCCTGTTTTATCGCATCCCTAATCTTATTCACCAGCGCCCTGGGAGGAATCGCCGAGAGCAAACCGATAATCATTATTGTTATGATTTACGTCCTCTCTTTCTTGATGGTGAGCACGATTAATTACTTAAGTTTTAAGGAAGTCAACATAAGGCACCGCAAACCCTTCAATGTCCTTGTATCCATCATCCTGATATTTACCGTGATCGCTTATAAGCCACAGGTCATGCTGTTTATCATCATGCTATCCTATATTTTGTCGGGACCCGTGGTTACTTTGTATAGACTGCATGGAAAGCGCTCCCGGGCCAGAAAAGCCGCATCCGCAATAGGGGAGGAAAGCCGCGAACATAAAGCCGTGGATCAGGGGAGTGCTGAGCCGGTGGATACCGCTTAGGTTCTCGGGTCTATACGCCAAGAGACAATTTCAATCTGTTGGGGCTGATCAGCGAATTCACAAAGTGAGTTCTATGAGAATAACGGGCGGCCAGGAGAAAGGACGGCTTCTGGCATCACTGAAAGGTTGGAATATTCGACCTACCTCTGACCGGGTAAGGGAAGCTATTTTCAGCCTCATTGGCCAAGATCTGACCGATTTTAGGATTCTTGACCTATTTGCGGGCACTGGTTGTTTGGGTATCGAGGCCCTTAGCAGAGGCGCTTCAAGGGCCTTATTTATCGATAATTCGATTCAATCCATCAAGCTTATTAAAAAAAACCTGGCAAGGTGCGGGTATGAATCCTTGGGATTTGTCTGGAAAAAAGACTTGAGCAAGGGTTTGCCCCGGAAACATCCCCTGTTGAAAGAAAAGTTCGACCTCATATTTCTCGATCCACCCTATGAGAAAAAGATGATTCCACCTCTATTAGGAGAACTTTCTGACAGAGATCTCCTTGCGTCGCCGGCGATTGCTGTGGCTGAATCCTTTAAGACAGAAACTCTGCCAGAGGTTTTGGGTAAACTTCAAATGGTCAGTTTCAGGACTTATGGGGAGACAAAAATTAGCATATATCATTCTTATCCTGATCGAGCCAAGACTCGATCAGCCGTTAATTGTTAACAAATAACAATTAACTATCATTTGGGGGGTCATACATGAGTCAGAGAACAGCCGTTTATCCAGGGACCTTTGATCCTATAACCAACGGCCACTTGAGTATAGTCAACAGGGCCTTGAAAATATTTGATAATCTTGTTATTGCCATATTGAATAATCCCTTGAAAGCCCCCCTATTCTCCCTTCAGGAGAGAACAGATATGATACAAAAGGCTTTCAAAGATAAAACCAATGTTGAAGTGGACTCCTTTGATGGCCTGTTGGTGGATTATGTGGTTAAGAAAAAATCAAATGTGATTCTGAGGGGGCTGAGGGCTTTATCCGATTTCGAGTATGAATTTCAGATGGCCCTGATGAATCGAAAACTGAACAGAGAGGTTCAATCTATATTCCTGATGACCGACTATAAATGGTTTTATACCAGCTCCACGATCATTAAAGAGGCCGCCGGCCTGGGTGGAGATATAAGCGGACTCGTTCCCGCATTCGTCAACGAGAAATTGAAAGAGAAATTTGGGTACTAAAAAATACTTGACACCATGGGCGCCATCATTAATATTGGCTACTCATCAACTATCTTATGGATTCGGTAGTCACTGATATTTAACAAGGCTGAGATGGGGAGGATCTGAGATGGCTTTGACGAAAGAAAAGATTACTAATAATGTCTATAATCACGCTGGGCTTAGCAAAACTCAATCTCGAACTGTTGTGGAAAGACTTTTTGAGATCATCAAGCAGACCCTTGAAAACGGGGAAGACCTTCTCATCAGTGGCTTTGGCAAATTCGTAGTAAAGGAGAAGGCGGCAAGGAGGGGCAGAAATCCTCAGACCACGGAGGATCTCAGGCTGAGGGCGAGAAGGGTGGTTGTTTTCAAGACCTCTGGCGTTCTCCGAAAAAAAATCAACGAATCGGTCAAATCCTCACTATAAAGGCCTTTGTAAATCCCATATCCTCTAATTTTCTTTCAATCTTTCCCGCCTGGGTCAGAGTCTTAGACCTTGACACCTGCACCTTATAGAGGGTCTTCCTATCTTGGTCCACGTACAAGGCAATATGGACATAGTCAAAAATGACTTTCAGACGATCTGCAACCGTGAGGGCGTTCTCTCCATCTTCAAAAGCCCCAACTTGAATCGTAAATTCCCCTCTTTCCAGGTCTCTTAGTTCCACCAGAGGCCTGGACCCACCATCTGACTGGAGTCTTCCAACCTCCTTTCCAAGGGCCACGATCTTCACTTTGACCACCCCGGGACTTACCAGGCCTATCTCCTTTGCTGCGGCATAGGAGAGATCTATGATCCTGCCTTTTACAAATGGGCCACGGTCGTTTATGCGTACCACACTACTCTTCTTATTTGAGAGATTGAGCACCAAAACATGGGTTCCCATGGGGAG
>DAOVAK010000170.1 GCA_030671095.1 Deltaproteobacteria bacterium
TTAAGCTGATAATAGAGGGGGATAAAGCTATTGTGGTTGAGTTTCTGGATTTTCTGGTTCATACGTTTACTCCCCGATCTGATGGCTTTTCCGGGCTAGAAGGCCCGCTCTTTGAAGAATAGCTATCCAGCACAGACTCCGGTGCATCCAAAACTATTAAGAATCTATCTATGACGGCTTCGTAAAAAGTCCATCTGCGGCGTTGCGCTTCATCTATAGTCACTGCGGCGTACTGGTAAGTACGCCTCATTCCTAAAGATTCGCGCGCCTTGCATCTAGAGCTTTTTACTGGGCCGTCCATTTCATGACTTTTTACGAGGTCATCATCTATAGATCAACAAAAAAAGTTGACAGGTTCCAACGACCATGGTAGTTATATGGACATCCTAATGTTAGTACCAGTATCATACCCTGTCAAGTCGTTTTATGCATCACCCTGAGGAGACCTTAAGAGAAGCGATCCGTAAGGATATCCTATCGAAAAAAAGGGGGCTGGATATCAACCAAGATTAGGGGAGGTAGGAGGCATGAGGTTGAAAGATAAGGTGTCTGTCATAACCGGAGCTGGTGCCGGCATCGGCAAAGCGACAGCGCTCCGATTTGCTCAAGAGGGTGCCAAGGTTGTCGTGGCAGATGTGGATGATAAAGCAGGGGAGGAGGTTGTCCGCCAGATCAAGCAGGCTGGAAAAGAGGCGATTTTTATCCATACTGACGTCTCCAGGTCTGAAGATTGTCGTCTCTTGATGGAAAAGACCTGTCAGACGTTCGGACGTATCGACATCCTGGTCAATAATGCGGGCATCTATGTGAAAGGGGATGTTGCCTCTACAACGGAGGAGGATTGGAAGCGGATCCTTTCGGTGAATGTGGAAGGCATTTTTTATTGTTCTCGGCATGCTGTACCATATATGGTTAAGGCCGGAGGCGGAAGCATCGTCAATGTGGGCTCGGAGGCGGGGTTGGTAGGAATCAAAAACCAGCTAGCGTATAACGTATCCAAGGCCGCAGCCATCATGATGGCCAAGAGCATGGCTATTGATCACGCATCCCAAAATATTCGGGTCAACGTGGTATGCCCTGGAACCACCGAAACACCCCTTGTCAAGGCGGCCATCGAACAGAGTCCCGATCCTGCGGAGGCTCGAAAAGCCCTGGAGAGCTGCCGTCCAGCCAACCGGTTGGGACGTCCTGAGGAGATCGCTTCGGCTATTCTGTTTATGGCCTCTGATGAACCAGGGTATGCCACGGGATCCAGTTTGGTCATCGACGGAGGCATGACTGCCTGGTAGCCGTTGGTAGGAGCATGGATATAAGAGGGCCAGATTCTATGAGGAAAGGAGGTGATAAGCATTCGAGACTCTAAGGCGAATTGGAGTAGATCGAGCATTACATTTGAATCACTTTTAAAAAGGAGGGGGAAACCATGTCAAGTAAGATAAAAACAGCTATCTATACATGCGTTATCATGATCATTTTTGGCGGAATGAGTCTGGCAGCGGCCGCTGACCAGATTACTATTGGATGGACACCACCCGATATCACCGGGGTATTCAAGACGGCCACCGATTATTTTGAGAAAGGGGCGAAAGACGCGGCTGCGCATGGTATTAAGGTGAAGGTCATATCCCAATCACCCGCCACCCACGTGGCCTATTCTGATCAGGTTGCCATCATCGAGGACTATATCCAGAGGAAGGTGGATGTGATCGCGATTTCTCCCATCGAGGTCGAAGTGGTTAAACCGGCCATTAAGAAAGCCCGCAAGGCAGGTATCCCGGTCATCATCGTGAACCTCCTCGAGCCCATCGCGGGGGTGAAGGTTGCCTCGTATATTGGCTTTGATAACACGGATGCAGCAAGGATCTCGGCATACGCACTGCTCGACTACTTTGGAGGGCCGGGTATCCTGGGCAAAGGCAAGAAAATCGATATAGCCCCAGGGACATACATTGATTTGGCGTGGTGGAGGGAACAGTACAAGAACGTTGATCCTAAGACCGCAGACATCAAGGCGAGGGTAGCTATCATCGAGGGAATTGCCGGGGGCTTCTTTTCCACAGCCCGCCTGAACGGTTTCCACGAGGTCGTTGACCCCTTTCCCGGCATAAAGATTGTTGGGACCTTGCCAGCAGATTGGAACCGGGAGAAAGGCATAAGGGCAGCGGAGGACTTCCTGACGAGAAATCCAGGTGGAACCTTGGACGCCATGTGGGCCGCCTCTAATGAGATGGGCCTCGGCGCCATGCTGGCCTGCGAGAGAGCTGGTCGGCTCGATGTGGTCGGCCAGAGCGCAGGACCGGGGACTGGCAAGGTTGCCATATTCACCAATGATGTGACGCCGGAATCTGCAGACCGGATCCGGGAGGGGAAGATGCTAGCCGAGACTCACCATGGCTTCCCTGAGTGGGGCTGGTACGGTACCGAGTTCGCCGTCACCCTTGCCCTGGGTGGGAAAGTGCCCTACATATTCGACATAAGGCCTCGCACCATGTACAAGGATAACGCCGATCTATTCTACCCTAGTCCTGCCCTGGATCCCATCAAATGGGATGTCATCAAGGCAGGGGGCTCACCTCGGGTCAACTAAAGACCAGGCGGTTGGGGAGCTACCTGAAAACGGGTAGCTTCCCCCCATAAGCCAGTCTCTATTTTGCGGGCAACAACATAGGGTCGATCTTTTTGTCAAGCCAGGGTCTTGACTCCTTTGGTGGAAGAGGATATCAACAATTCAAGAGACCTGGAGATGGCATGGCGTTCCCTTTCTAAGCGGAGTCCCTTGAAGAAAGTGCGGGAACCAATCTTGACTTTAGACGAAAGGAAAAGATGACGGCTTCACCATTCCTTTTACAGGCTGAAGCGATTGACAAAAGCTTTCCAGGGGTTCACGCCCTGGATAGGGTAGATTTCGACCTGAAAGAGGGAGAGGTCCATGTTCTGCTGGGGGAGAACGGTGCAGGCAAATCGACTTTGATGAAGATCATAAGCGCGACCTTGCCCAAAGATGGAGGAAAGATCTTTATCCGCGGCCAGGAGGTTGAACCTATGAGCCCCCGGCATGCCCGAGATTTGGGAATCGGTATGGTCTACCAGGAGCTGAGTCTTTTCCCAGCTCTTAGCGTGGCTGAAAACATCTTTCTGGGCAGGCTTCCAAAACGGAAGGTTGGCACCATTCATTGGTCCAGACTATTCACAGAGGCTCATAGACTTCTTGATGATTTCGGTGTCGATATAAATCCGCGACAACGAATTGGCACTCTAGGTATGGCGGAAAGGCAACTGGTGGAAATCGCGAAGGCCCTATCAATGAAAGTTCAGATACTACTCCTGGATGAGCCAACATCTGCTTTGTCGGATGAGGGGCGTGGCCGACTTTTTGATATTATCCATCGATTACAGGAAAAAGGGGTGGGAACCGTATACATCTCTCATCGTCTGGATGAGGTGCCTCAGATCGGTCAGCGGGTTACAGTTCTCAGAGACGGTAAAAAGATGGACACGTTGCCAGTGGGGGAGACGGATGAAGATACCTTGATCCGAATGATGGTAGGGCGGGAACTCAAGGAGCATTTCCCAAAAGAAGAAGTAGAATTGGGCCGAGAGATTCTTAGAGTCCAAGGCTTGACAGTTAAGAATAAGCTGAATGGCCTCAACCTTACGCTTCACGAGGGAGAGATTTTGGGAATTGCCGGGCTCATGGGAGCGGGTAGAACCGAATTCGCCCGTGCACTGTTTGGAATTGATAGGGTAGATAGTGGACAGGTCTTTATCAATGGCCGGGAGGCTACCATATCGTCTCCATGGGAGGCAATTGAGTTGGGTCTGGGATATCTTACCGAGAACCGGAGCGATGGATTGGTGCCGCGGTTGTCCGTTGCAGCAAATATCATCCTAGCCAGTCTCAAGCGACTGTGCACGATGGGGTTTCTGCATCTCCGGAGGGAAAAGAGTCTGTCAGAAAGATATATAAGGGAGCTAGGCATACATACGGCAGGCTTGAATCAGAAGCTTGAATTCCTCAGCGGAGGGAACCAACAGAAGGTGGCTCTTGCCAAGTGGTTGTGTAGTCATGCCAAAATCATGATTTTTGATGAGCCCACCAGGGGCATCGATGTAGGGTCTAAGATCGACGTATTCCGACTCATGAACCAACTTGTCAAAGACGGAGTGGGGATCATCATGATTTCCTCTGAGCTAGCCGAAGTCATGGCTATGGCAGACAGGATCCTGGTCATGTGCCGTGGATCTATTTCAGCTGAGTTTGAGCGGGGGGAGGGCACCCAAGAAGATATTCTTAGATATGCCGTAGTTGGTGGAGAATGAGAATGAGTCAGTCAAAGTCAGAGAGAGAGAGATCAGGTGGAAGAGCTGCCGCCCTTTCTTGGCCGAGGAGAGTTGTTGGTCTGCACGAGACAGGGTGGGCTGTTTTGCTCCGTGGGGGTCCCATAATCGCACTGTTGTTCCTGCTTGCATATTTTTCATTTGCCTCTCCTTACTTTGGTACGTTGAGCAATCTCAAGAACGTAGCCCAGCAAAATGCCTACCTCGTTATTCTGGCGGTAGGGCAAACGCTGGTAATTATGGGAGCAGGTATCGACCTATCCGTGGGGGCCGTAATGGCCGTATCTGCCTCAGTGATGGCCGTGCTTGCCACTCAGAAGATCGTTATCATGGGGATAGCGATTGGTCCTCTTAACGCCTGGTTGGCTATGCTGATTGGGGTAGCGGTAGGTGTACTGGCTGGTCTGTTGACCGGGCTGGTCATTGCAAAAGGGCGGATTCCCGATTTCGTTGCCACTCTGGGAATGATGGAAACGGCCCGTGGTGCGGCCTTGTTGGTGACGGGGGGGCTGCCCATTCCCTCTCACCTGACAGCCACTGAACTTAAAGGCTATTTGCCCAAGGAGATTATCTGGATGGGAGGCGAGGAAATACTGGGCATACCTACTGGAGCTTTGATTGCTCTTGTGACCGTCGCCATCGGGTGGGTGATGCTGAGTCATACCGGCGTGGGGAGGGCCATCTTTGCCGTAGGTGGCAATAGGGAGGCAGCGAGGGTATCAGGCATTAAGGTTGCTCGCACAAAGATCGTAACTTACATGTTCATGGGCTTGATGGCGGCCATCGCAGGCATCGTGCTAACTGGACGTATGAACTCGGCCAATGCATTGATGGCCACTGGTGTGGAGCTGAAGTGCATAGCAGCAGTGGTGATAGGTGGTACCAACCTGTTCGGTGGCGAGGGTACCATTGTCGGCACTATGATCGGCGCCATTATTATGGGATCTCTGGGGAACGGCCTGAACTTGCTCAATGTCTCGGCCTTCTGGCAGCGCGTGATAATGGGTATCGTCATTGTTGGCGTGGTTGTCTTCGATCAGTGGCGCAGGAGACGGTTTGGAGCGTAGGATAAAATTCAAAAATGTCACCTGTCTAAAGACATCGGGATCTTGTTCCCTGAGAATGCCGTAAACACCCAAAGGACTGGTTCCCGTTGGAATGGTATGGAATGGGTGGCTTTCTCAATCATCCTTCACGAGTGAGGCCTTCTATCTCTTCCTTGAAATCCCTGAGCTCGGCCTCAGACTCCAGTACACCAAGCTCTAAGCAAAACTCTCTCTTGCCACCTGGTGGAAGGGACTCCAAGGTGCCTCTCTCTCGCTCAGCCGCCCGTCCTTCAACATGGCAATTCGCCGGTTCAATCCCCAAGACATAGGCCCCTTGCCCAAGCATCTTCCACTGAACCAGGTTCTTGAGCTGGTTTCTGTTGTACCGGATATATAATCCAAGTGAAAGCTTTTCATTGATGAAGGCTACTGGAACACTCCCGTCAGGATCGGAAGCCGTCTCGTGGTAGAAGACTTGACTTTGAGCCTCAGGTAAGGGGGCATGAAGCCTGCCATAGGCCTCTGCCTTCATAGACGCATCCATCGGGACTATTTTTTTGGAAGGTATGAGGATGACGCTTTCCTCACTTAGAAGCGGGAATCCGATGTTCACGTGATAGAGGAACATCAAAGGTGCTGGGTTAAAACCACGGTTTTCGACTTCGTCTTCGATCCTGAACGAGGATGACCCCAATCGGCTATGAATCCTCCTGGTCAGTGTGAGGTTTTCACCCCAGAAGGAAGCATGTCTCATCCTCCCTTGAATAGTGAGGTTGTATTCATCTCCCTCCCATTGGCCGTCCGCGTAGACGCACTCGGCTGGTGTGGCAGATATCCTGCCGTGACGGCCAAGCTTCTCACCCTGGTCTACACAGGGCGCCCCCACATTGGTTAGTCCACAGGTGATTACCATGCCACCGTAAAACAAGCGATGCCATTCATCACCCTCCGGTTCGTAAAAGGCAGGAGACACATCACCTGTGCAGGATCGCCAAGAGAGAGGAATTCCTTTATACTC